>JASHUR010000139.1 GCA_030039895.1 Acidobacteriaceae bacterium
TCATACAGTGTGCGCAACATCCGCGCAATCTGCATCGAGTCTGTTCTATGTTCCTCTTCCGTCTTCGATCCCAGCGCCTCCAGATGCCCCAGGTCCATACCGGCGCAGAATGCCTCGCCCGCTCCCGTAAGCACCACAACCCTGCACGCCGCATCTTCCGCCGCGGCCTCTAGCGCCTGCGTCAGCTCCGCCATTGACACCGCGTTCAGCGCATTCCGCTTTTCCGGACGATTCAGCGTCAGCGTCAGCACACCGCCATCGTTATGCGCTTGCAGCGTTGAATTCTGTTGCATCTCACCTCTTTCGCGGCATCGGGAAAAACGGCGAACCCAGTTAGGCCCTCGCTGGTGTAGCCCCGAATCTGGCCTCTATCTCCTGCGTCGCCGCAATCAACCCATCCAGCGGAGCCAGCTCCGGCAGTTCCGCGCCCAACCGCTTCAATTCGGCAATCGCAAGCTCCGTCGGCAGGTTCCCCACCAGCGCATCCTGCGCAAAAGGACATCCTCCCAGCCCGCCTATCGCCATATCAAATCGCCGAATTCCGCTTCCCCACGCCGCCGCAATCTTCGCCATCGCGTCATCAGCGCGCGCATGCAGATGCGCCCCAATCTCAATCGCCGCCGGCATCGCCTTCCGCACCGCAGCCGTCAACGCCGCAACTTGCTCCGGCGTTGCCAGCCCTACCGTGTCCGCCAGCGAAATCTGTTCAATCCCCATATCGGCAATCAGGTCGCACGCTGCAATCACTTCATCAGCCGACCACGCATCCCCATACGGGTTCCCAAACGCCATCGAGACATACGCCACCACATCCAGCCCGGCCTTGTACGCGGTCTCTCCAATTGCTTCCAGCACGTCCAGCGACTCCTCCGGAGTCTGCCGCTGGTTTCGCTTCAGGAACTCTTCTGACACCGAATACGGAAAGCCCAGCGTCGTCACCCGCTCCGTTGCCACCGCCCGCTCGGCGCCCTTCTTGTTCACCACAATACCGATGATCTCCACGCCTTCCGGCGCGTCCAGATATTCCAGCACCTTCTCCGAGTCCGCCATCTGCGGCACGGCTCTCTCTGACACAAAAGACACTGCATCGATATGCTGAAACCCCGCCGCCACCAACGCCCGCAGATAATCCGCCTTCACTTCAGCCGGAATCACCTTCGGCAATCCCTGCCATGCATCCCGCGGGCACTCAATCAGCTTCACTCGGTCCGTCATCAAACAAATCTCAGCGACGGATTCGACATGTGCGCCAAAATAACCGCCGCAATCGCCCCGGCCACATGCAGCAGCGCCACTGCGCCAAGCGACATCATTAACGGCCGCTCACGCAGCTTCACCATCACCAACCCGTACACCGGGAACTGCAGGTACATCAGCAGTTGCGAAGTCGATATCTGCACATCTTCAGGGATATGCAGTATCGCAGCCTTCACAATTTGCGCCCACGGAAACAGCATTGTCAGCCCACTTTGTCCCGATAGCACCAGCACACTCGCCGCCTGCAGTGCCAACGGCGTGATCAGAATTCCCACTATCAGCGGCATCGCCGCCAAAAAAACCGATCCGGTTTTCTTCTTCGCACCCGCCATCGCCTACCCACACTCTCACCTTAAGGATCAACTGCACTCCACTGAGAATAACCCGAGGCTGATCCAATTACGTCTGCAAAATTCCTACATTAAATGGCTTCACTTCAGGATTCAGCGCGCATGCCTCCAGCGCCGTCAGCACCGCCTCCCGCGTCCTGGCCGGATCTAGTATTGCATCCACCCACAGCCGCGCCGCTGCATATCGGCAGTCTGTCTGCTCTTCGTATGTAGCCCTAATCGAAGCCGTCAGCTCCGCTTTCCCCGCATCGCTCAGTTTCTTGCCGCCCCGCTCCAGCTGCCGCACCCGTAGCTCCACCAGCGTCTGTGCCGCCGACGCCCCGCTCATCACCGCGTACCGCGCCGTCGGCCACGCAAAAATGAACCGCGGATCATACGCCTTCCCGCACATCGCATAGTTCCCCGCTCCGTACGACCCGCCCACGATCACTGTAATCTTCGGCACCGTCGAGTTCGCCACCGCCGTCACCATCTTCGCGCCCGACCGGATGATCCCTGTCCACTCCGCGTCGCGCCCTACCATAAACCCGTTCACATCATGCAAAAACAGCAGCGGAGCCAGGTTCTGGTTGCAGTCCATAATGAACCGCGCCGCCTTGTCCGCGCTCTCGGCGTAAATCACCCCGCCAAACTCCACCCGCTTCTCGCCCGCATGGCTTGTATGCGGCTGCGGAGTCTTCTGGTTCGCCACAATCCCCACCGCAAATCCGCCCACGCGCGCATACCCGCACAGCACCGTCCGCCCATAGTCTGGCCTGTACTCGTCAAACTCGCTGCGGTCTACAATCCGCGCAATCACATCGCGCATGTCGTAAGCGTTCACCGCCGCCTTCGCCGGATCGGCATCGAGCAGCCCATACATCTCGTCCACAGGATATTTCGGAGCATCCTTCTCCGCGTCAAACGCCGTCCTGCTGAACCCCGCTCCCGGCCGCTCGCCCATCTTCTCCACCAGCGACCGCATCCGAGCCATGCACAGGTGGTCGTTCGGCTCCTTGTAGTCCACCGTGCCCGAAATCTCCGCGTGCATCGTCGCGCCGCCCAGCTCCTCCGCCGAATACTTCTGCCCGATCGCCGCCTGCACCAGCGCCGGCCCCGCCAGAAACAGTCCGCTGCCCTCGGTCATCAGCACCGTGTCTGTCATCACCGGTAAATACGCGCCGCCCGCCACGCACATCCCCATAATCGCTGTGATCTGCGGAATCCCCATCGCCGACATCACCGCGTTATTGCGAAAGATCCGCCCAAAATCATCCTGGTCCGGAAACACGTCCTCCTGCAGCGGCAGAAAAATCCCCGCCGAGTCCACCAGGTACAGCACCGGAATCCGGTTCTCCATCGCAATATGCTGCGCCCGCAGAACTTTCTTTGCCGTCATCGGGAAAAACGCACCCGCCTTCACCGTCGCGTCGTTGGCCGCAATCATGCACAGCCGTCCCGCCACGCGCCCCAGGCCCGTCACGCACCCTGCCGCCGGAGCGCCGCCCCATTCCTCATACATCCCGAACGCGGCCCACAGGCCCAATTCAAATAACTGGGTCCCCTCGTCCAGCAGCAGAGCAATCCGCTCCCGCGCCGTCAGCCGCTTCTTCTCATGCTGAGAAGCAATTGCCTTCGTGCCGCCGCCCTCGCGCAGCGCCGCCTCCTGCGCGCGAATCTCCTCCAGCAGCCGCCGCATCCCCGCCGCATTCGCCTGCGACTTCCTACTCCCGGCATCCACCTTCGACCCCAGCACCGTCAGCAACCCCGCTTGTTTCACTTCAGACATAAGGACTCGTCAGATTAGCACGGCGTGGAGACTCCATTCACTCCAAAGAGCGCCAAGCTTCCAATTCTTGGCCTATGGTTCGATGCCCGTGCGGATCCAGTGTTCTATGAGGGCATCTTCCAACGGAAGAACGCTCGCCAATCTAATTTGCTCGCCATGATGAATGAGCAAGTCTTGGACTACGGAAGAGGATGACCGCTCAAAATTAGGGTTCACGAAGACTCTGAAGTGTTGATCCAGCGTGAATAGGCCAATCTCAAATGCTCGATCATGTATCAGACATAGACAGAGACCATTGCCCAGCTCCCCGCGCAACTTTGGATTGTCGCTCCAACGAGCAATGTGTGCACCAACCAAAAATCGCGCATCTGACACGGTACATTCTGGGAAACAGCATCGATCTCCATAGAGCCCCTTTATTGCGTCTGCAAAACGTGCTTGGCCGATGCGCACACGCATTAACGCGATCTGTGATCCCGTCTCGACGGAAATCACCACTTTATTTGAGGCTGGCTGAACTATTTGGTGCCCATCCCCAAATAGCGCCTTTAATAAGGCTTCATCGATGTCAGATAAATACGCCCCATTTAGACATTGCAACCGCCCTGACTGCCTGACAAAAAATACGTTGAGCTTTTCGCTTCCTTTTAGGTTGTTCAGCTCAAAATACGATTCCAACTCCGCTCGCCGAGAAGTGAAGACATCGGTAAGATTTATTGGTTGGTGAAAGGATGTAAACCCGGTCAGATCGGCCCGATAGAAAGCATCTGCATAGTCCCATTCCCCCGCTTTGGGAGGACGTCGTGTCGTTTGGAACCCATCACCTGAAGCAACGGAGTATCCCACAAAGTATGCGTTAGGAGGTGTGCCACGCAAATGGATTATGATATCGTGCTGTTGAATCTCCTGAACCTTCTCCCAGAACGGCCAATTAGCTCCATCTCTCTTCTTCGTTGGCGCCCACACGCAATTTGTGAAGGCCCAAGTGCCTCCACCATGATCAATATCCCTCGACATTTCAAGGTAGGTCATAACTGTCGCTGATTTTAGCTCTGCTAAATAGCGAAGGCTCAAGCTCGCCGGGTGCCCCATCCTTTCGCGCACTTTGCGAAAGGGTGGGAAAGCACCAGTCTCACCCAGCCACCCCACACCTCACCCAATCACACACCAGTGCCTGAGAACCACTCACCACACCATCCGGCCAGAACACATACCCCGGATGAACCAGAAATCCGATCACCGAAATTCCTCGCGCACTGAGGCCTGGTGCAACTAAGCCAGGACCTGCCCTGCCCAAAAGTTGTCAAGACCCAAATCGTATAACTCACTAATTTCCACAAACTTCCAAATGCATCTGAACCCTCCCCAAACTGCTACACTGGGATTAGATAGAAAAAGTTCATTCCCCCTATGCAAAAAGGCGCAGCTACCCGCTGCGCCTCTTGCTTTTCCAGGAGTCCACATGCCAACCCTGTTCCCAATTGGCTGTTGCCTATTCGCTATTGCCTGCTGGCTGCTGGCTATTCGCTATTGGCTACTGGCTATCGGCTGCTGGCTGCTTCCCCTAACCCCTTTATTTGCACCATTATGTTAATAACCCGCATAGAATGAGCGCCATACCGCGTAAGAGTCCGTAAAGCAAGCAGAATCACAAGCTTAAGTTTTCATATGGGGCACGCCGATTGCCAAACTACCCGGACCTTCTCCGCGCCTGACAATTCACTACTCCCTGCTACCCTGTCCCTAAGCCCATGCCTGCTTCCACCCCATCCCGATGGTTGACCCTCGCCGCCTTCGGCGTCATCTACTTCGTCTGGGGATCGACCTTTCTCGCCATCCGCATCAGCGTGCATGAAATCCCGCCGCTGCTCTGCGCCGCCATCCGCTTCCTCATCGCCGGAGCCGCCCTTTACCTCTTCATGCTTCTCCGCGGCCAGCCATCGCCCACGCGCCGCCAGTGGCTGGGAGCCGTCGCCATGGCCGCGCTCATCTTCCTCGGCGACTACGGCTTGCTCTTTTGGGCCGAGCAGCGCGTACCCTCCGGGGTAGCCGCCGTCATGCTCGCCACCATCCCTGCCTTCATGGCTCTGTCCGAAGTCGTCATCCTGCGCACCCAGCGACTCACCCTCCGCCTCGCCCTCGCTCTCCTCATCGGACTCGCTGGTGTTGCCGCGCTCGTCAGCCACAGCCTCAACCTCGGCGGCGCGCCCATCGACCGCACCGGGGCCGTCGCCCTCCTCATCGCAGCCTTTGACTGGTCCGTTGCATCCGCCCTCTCGCGCAAGCTCCCGCTGCCGGACTCCAAAGCCATGAGCGCCGGTGCACAGATGCTCACCGGAGGCGTCCTGCTCACCCTCGGCGCTGCTTCGCTCGGCGAATTCCGCTACTTCCACCCGCTCGCCGTCACTCCCGGCGCATGGCTCGCGCTGCTTTACCTCATCATCGCCGGATCGATCATCGGCTTCACCGCCTACCTCTGGCTGCTCCACCACCACTCGCCCACCCGCGTCGGGACCTACGCCTACGTCAACCCCCTCGTCGCCGTCCTCATCGGGTACTTCTTCGCCGGCGAACCCCTCGGTCTCCGCACCATCCTGGGAACCGCGCTCATCCTCATCAGCGTCCTCGTCATCACCACCATGCGCTCACGCAAGCCCGCGCCCACACTACCCGTCGAAGAACCCGCCTGATTCAAAATCTCCCGGTGTCCCGCTCAAGCCGGGTTTTGGTTTGAGTCGGCTCTGCCGCCCTGCACCAGCCACACGCACAGCCCCGTAAACAGCAAGCCGCCCACCGCCAGCTTCACTCCAAAAGGCGCGCCCGAAGGCGACAGAAACGCCTCCAGAAGCCCCGCCACGACGAGCAGCGGAACCACACCCGCCAGCAGCCGCACCGCATCCCTGGCCGCCACCACCAGCGAGTCCTTCCTCTTCAGCACTCCCGGAAACAGCAGCCCCGCAGCAATTCGAAACCCCGCGCCGCCCGCGATGAAAATGCTCGGAAGCTCCAGCGCGCTGTGCGCCGCCACAAAATTCAGCAGGTCTCGCAGCATATGGGCCTGCGAGCACGCCGTCGCAATCACGCCAATCTCCAGCCCGTTAAAGAACATCAGGTACAGCGTAAAAATCCCTCCTGTAATTCCGCCCGCGAACGCCATAAAGCTCACGCCGATGTTGTTCGTCATAATGGCGCTCGAGGCCTGCGGCTTTACGCTCACAATCGATTGCGTCCACATTTTATGGTGCTCAATCGTCGACAGCATCTGCGGCCCCAGAAACAGATGCATGAACTCCGGACGAGCCAGCGTCAGCAACGCTCCCAGCGCCAGCCCCACCGCAAACACCGCTACCGACATCAGCACATACCGGAACATCCGGCGGAAGATCCTCGGATACTCCTGCCACATAAACCGGGCCACCGCCACAAATCCGGTCTTCCGCCCGGAGTAGATGCGGTTATGCGCCCGGCTCAGCAGTCCGTTCAGATGTGCTTCCAGCGTGCTCGCCGCCCGGTCCGCCCTTACAGCTGAAAGGTCCGCCGCGATCTGCCGGTAGAGCAACCCGAACTCGCGCAGTTCAGCGCCCGTCAGCGAGCGCAGCCCCTGGCCTTCCACCTGCCGCGTCAGAGCATCCAGCCTGCTCCATGAACTTTGCCGTTGCTCAATCCACCGGTTCGAGATCATCTTGTATTAAGCCCGTCATGTCCAACCTGCTAACCAACCCGCTGCCCGGCCCTGCGAACCAAGGTTCTGACCAGCTTACGCCCGACCTTCTTACCATCGACACGCCGGAGCAGGTTGACATCCGTTTCCCTGTCGCCGGAATCGGCAGCCGTTTTCTTGCCGTCCTTGCCGACTCCCTCGTGCAATTCATCATCTACCTTGTACTTGCGCTTCTTTTCTTTCTCATTGCCACCTCCGCACCCAGGACCGCCGCCGGCGTCTTCACCCATACCGGAGAAAAATGGCTCATCGCCGGAGTTATCCTCATCAACTTTCTCATCTACTGGGGCTACTTCGCTCTCTTTGAGGCATTCTGGAACGGCCAGACGCCCGGCAAGCGTCTCCTGAAAATCCGCGTCATCCAGCAATCCGGCCGCCAGCTCACCTTCTTTGAATCCATGACGCGCAACCTCATTCGCGTCATCGACCTGCTCCCCGGCTTCTACCTTGTCGGAGTCATCTCCATGCTCTGCACGCGCCGCCATCAGCGCCTCGGCGACCTCGCTGCCTCGACCATCGTCATCCACGAGCGACCCAGCGACGAGCCGCTCTGGGGCGGTACCGGCGCGCGCACCATCACCGCTCCCTCCATCACTCCGGACGCCTTCACACCACCGCCAGCATCTGCCTTCACTCAGCCTGAGGAACCTACCCTCCCCGCCGACGCCGTCGCACGCCTCACTCCCGAAGACCTCGCCGTCATCGAGCGCTTCTTCTCGCGCATTCTCGACATGGACCTCGACACCCGCGCCCGCATCGCCGCGCGACTAGCCGCACAAATGTCAGAGAAGATGCAACTGCCCCTCGAATCAGCCGTCGTCTGCAAAGACAAGCCCGAGCGCTTCCTCGAAGCCATCACGCGCCAGATGCGCAGCCAAGGGAGATGACCTATCGAAATTGTTGAAGCCGCCGTTCCCGACCAGCGCGAGGGCCAACGGTGCTCACTTTGCAAGTGTGCAGAAGGCGCGTACGCCCGGACGGCTAGCCCGTCATCGGATTTTTCGCCCGCAACTCGGCCACAATCACCTTCGCTGCATCGCGCGCCTCATCTTCCCTGTCCGGAGGAAACGAAATCGCGCCTACCCGCGCGTGCCCGCCGCCGCCGTAGCGCTCGCAGATCGAAGCCAGGTTCACCATCTTCTCCGGGTCTGCCTTCGTCCAAGGATTCGACCCTACCGATACCTTCGTCCGGAACGACGACTTCGACAGCCCGATGGAGTACGTCGCCTCCGGGTGCAAATAGTACGGGATGAACTTGTTATATCCCTCCATCGGCTCGTCGCTGATGTCGAAATAAATTGTTCCGTCCTTTGACTCCGACCGCTTCCGTATCAGCGCAATCGCCTTCTCATGCCGCTCCAGCAGCGGAGGCAGCAACTCCGCCACAAACGGCTCCTTCAGCACTGCGGCCAGCGGCTCCGAGGTAAGCAGCGGAATCAGCCGTGGAATAAACTTCGAGTCCTGCGTCGCCTCAATGATCAGCGTCAGCTTCATCGCCGGCTCCGCCATCTCCACCGCCGCCTCCGGACTCTGGTACAGCGCTCCGTCCACAATGTCCGCCCACTTCACCAGCTCAGCCACCGGCTTTGCATCGAACCCGAACTTCGTCGATGCAACATGCGCCAGAAAGCTCGTGCACGAAATGTACTCAGGGTCATAGAACCGCCGGTTCACGTATCGTCCGTCCGCCAATCCGCGCAGATAGTCGTCGTGGTCCTCAGGCGTCAAAAACGCGCTCAGGTGATGATCGAACCACCACGTAATCTTCGGCGACGCCGAATACTTGAAGTCCACAATCGCGTTCTCATCGCCGGTAAAGTCCGCTTCGTTAAACAGCGCACCCGCGCGATGCACCAGCCCCCAGTATTCATACCTCGCATCGGCCGTAATGCACTCCCGGTGAAAGCGCGCAAACAGCGACGCCGAGCAGGCCCCGTCGAAACACTTGTCGTGATAGAAAACGCGAACGTTCAAACTCCATACTCCAGAAAAGTATTAGTGGTTGGAGAAAGGTTAAAAGCAGGACGATTGTTTAGAATCGTCGGGACCGCCCGTAAAGTCAAGGCTTAGCGATCGGGTCATCGCTAAAACCGGCTGTTTGCGTAGGTAGGGCTTCGTGGCGGTGCCCATTGACTTCTCAGGGGCGCTGTTCTACTGGCCGGGGCGCCATCTTCCGTCAGCCGTCCCATACGGGCTGGCAACCACTACAACATAACCGTCCGGATCTCGCATCCAGCACTCCCAGTGATTCGGACCGCCCTCGTCATCAGGAGGGTTTCGATGTCGCGGTATGACGATCTCCACGCCCATTTCAGTTACGCGCTGCATAATCGCATCAAAGTCGTCCACTTCAAACCACAGCAGCACACCGTTTCCGTACGGCCGATCGTCACGATCACCAATCGGGCCGTGATGGTGCTCCACACCGAACCGGTGCAACTGAAGAACAAGCTGTCCATTCGAGACCAACTGCTCGTATTCCGAGCCCCCATGATTACTCTTGCAGCCCAACAGACGCTGATACCATCGGCTGCTCGCTTCTACATCGGTCACGGCGATGAGTGGCTGTGGACGCACGTCAATCAGCGTAACAAAACTGCTGCATGACAGGTTAGCGTAAAACTATCTCTAGCCTGAGTTGTACAAATCATGCCGCCTGTCTGCACTATTTCTGTCGCACTTTCCGCCTCTCTCACGTAAGATTGCATCGTTACAAGGAGGCGCCTTGGACGAAATCACCAACGATCCCGAATCATCCCCCTCAACATCTCCTGAACCGGCTCCAGCCACAACCCCTGCTCCTTCATTGGAGCCTGTCACACCGACTCCGCCGTCCTTCCGCGGCAACATCTTTGTAGCCTCCAACAAGCTCATTCGCGCCGGATGGGGTATCCTCATTTTCGCCGCGGTCATCGTCGCCTCCGGGTTCATCATCAGCATAGTTCTGCGCCAGTTCGTACATCCGCACCCGCACCAGAACATGGCCATGATGACACCTCTCAGAGGTATCATCGGCGAAGGCATCTCCGTCGTCCTTGTCGTCATTGCCACTGGAGTCATGGCCCTTATCGAACGCAAGTCCATCTGCGCCTATGGCTATCAGGACAAGGCCCGCGCTTCCCGTTTCATTTTCGGACTCGTCTGGGGCTTCATCGCCATCTCCGTGCTCGTCTTCGCGCTCTGGGCTTCGCACCTACTCGTCTTCGACGGACTCACCCTTCACGGCGGTGCCATTCTCAAATACGGCCTCCTCTGGGGCTTCATGTTCCTCCTCGTCGGCATCTTCGAGGAATCCATCATGCGCGGCTACGCCCAGTTCACCATGACGCGCGGCATCGGCTTCTGGTGGGGCGCGCTGCTCTTCTCCTTCCTCTTCGGCTTCGGCCATCACTCCAACCCCGGCGAGTCGCCCGTGGGCCTGATCTCTGCCGGAGCCATCGGCCTCGTCTTTTGCATCAGCATCTGGTACACCGGCTCCCTCTACTGGGCCGTCGGCTTCCACGCAGCCTGGGACTGGGGCGAATCCTACTTCTACGGCACCTCCGATAGCGGTCTCATCACCCAGGGCCATCTCTTCAGCGAACATCCCGTCGGCAAAATCCTCTGGAGCGGCGGAGCCACAGGGCCAGAAGGCAGTATGCTCATCATTCCGCTTATCATCCTCGCAGCGCTCTTCATGTGGCTCTGGTGGGGCCGCCGCGTCCCAGCCGCCTTCGCCGGTCAGGGCTGGGTTCCCGCGTGGATACGCCAGCGCCACGCATCAATACCTGCCAGTACGGACGCTGTTACCTTGCCACCGGCAA
>JASHUR010000140.1 GCA_030039895.1 Acidobacteriaceae bacterium
AACGTCACCTGGTGAAGTTACGCGGTGAGGAGATTCGGCTCACGCCCAAGGAGTTTGACCTGTTGCTCCTCTTTGCGCGCAATCCTGAGCGTGTGCTCACACATAAGTCCTTACTCAAGTCGATGTGGGGACCAGCCGGCATGGAGCAGCCGGAAAATCTGCGTGTCCTTGTCGCTCAGCTTCGCCGCAAGATCGAGCACGAAAGCTCATCGCCCGAATACATCCAGACAGAGCCCTGGATCGGCTACCGTTTTGTTCCCAGCCCGATGAAATAACCCATTCACAGCCGACTCCGGTTCCTTCCTTACGGAGTTTTTACGCCCCCCTTACGCCCTCTTTAGCAGTACCCGGGTTCTCATAACTCTGGGAACTGATGGACTGCGCATGAATATCTGGTGGGGTGTGGGAATTGGCGCAGTATCAATCGGCGCACTCCTTGTCATCCTGCTTGGGTTCACACGTGAAAGTCATCGCAAACATCCGACTAACAAAAGGAAAAAGTGGCTATGAGACCGCAATTACCCGCAGCGGACCTCCGTGAAAGCCTGCGCAAGGCCGTTTCGCAGCAAGGCGAGTGCTTGCCATGCCTGCATTGCTGGAGAAAAAGACGCTTACTCTGGAAGTGCTGCACAGCGCTCGTGGCGCTATGCGTGATATTTGCGCCTGTGCATGCGAAGGGCCAGGCTAGCGATGCAAGCTCGCAGATCCAACAGCTTCAACGCACAGTGCAAATGCTTCAAGAAAGAGTAACTGCGCTCGAAGAAGAGGTGAACGCACATAAGCAGCAGACCGCTGCAGCAGCGGCGGCAGCGGCTCCTGTGGCAGTTCCAGCTCCATTTTCGGCTCCAGTATCGGCAGCGACAGCAGAGACCGCTTCGGTTTCGAAGGTTTCGCGCGATCCGGCGACAGCGGCTGTTGCTCCGGTCAGCGCAGTTACGTCCGGCACTCAGCCGGTGCCGCAGCGGGAGCCTGCTGCACCCTTTGCCTTTGCTGATTTCACGTGGCTCAACGGCAACGCGCGCACCAAGGACACACCTTACGCAACTAAATTCTTTACACCGGAGATTCGCTCCGATGTGAGCTACACCTACGACTTCCGCCATCCGCAGGACGACACCATCGTCGGATCGAGCGAGGTCTTTCGGGCCAATGAGGTGACACTGACGGACCTTGGAATCGGCGGCGACTTCCATGTGAACCATGTGCGCGCCCGTTTTTTGAGCCAGATCGGCCTTTACTCCACCGCCACGCCGCGCAACGATGCCAGCCCCGCGCGCGGACAGTGGGACCTTGCGGACGCCTATCGTTATGTGTCAGAGGCCAATGCCGGATACCACTTCAATGTGCAGCATGGCCTCAACGTCGATGCCGGCATCTTCCTCTCCTACGTCGGCCTGTTCTCGTTTTACCAATTCGATAACTGGGCCTATCAGCCGTCGTACGTTTCGTCGAACACGCCCTGGTTCTTCAATGGTGTGCGGGTGCAATGGTTTCCCACAGACAAGCTGAAGATCGAGCCCTGGTTCGTCAACGGATGGCAGTCTTATGGACGGTTTAACAACCGGCCCGGTATCGGCGGCCAGATTCTCTGGCGTCCAACCGGGCGGCTGGAGATTCTCGGCAACCAGTACGCGCTCGGAGAAGACACTCTGAATACTCCCGGCCGCGTTCGTTACCATACCGATGACAGCGTGCAGTACAAATACTATGAAAACAAATTCTCGCGCCAGATCAGTATGGCCGCATTTTCACTCACCGGAGACGCCGGATGCGAACATGGCGGCGGCGTCAGTTGCGCCGGCAATTCGGCAAAAGGCCCCAAGCAGAGCTTCCTCGGCTTCATGGCTTATAACCGCTTGTGGTTCGACAGGAACCTCTTCGGCTTGACGCTCGGCGGCGGCCGCATCAACAATCCCGGCCGCTACCTCGTGCTTCTGCCCCCCATCAATGGCGCGACGGCAGCCTCCGGCACGCCTTACTTCACCGAGAATCCGGGCGACCCGTTCAAAGCCTGGGATACTTCGGTGACAACCGACTACATGCCAAGCCAGTACATCACCTGGCGTCTCGAGTACAACCACCGCGCCGCCAACGTGCCATACTTCGCTGGCCCGGGCGGCGTAACGCCGCCGGGAGGCAACACCGGCGCGCCCGGCTCATTCGTGCCCGGATGGGCTCCGGACCTCGTGAAGAGCGAGAACCGCATCACCGGAGCCATTCTGGTGAAATTCTAGCAATTGCAAGGAGAGCTCTATGTTGGATCTATTGTTCACCTTCATCACCTTCGCCTGTTTCGCCTCAGGTGTGCTTTATGTGCACGCCCTCGCGCGTCTGAAGGGAGAGCGTAACCATGATTGAAGACGCAATTTTTCTCATTCTCGTAGCAGGTTTGATGGTTTACCTGTTCATCTGCCTCCTTCAACCGGATAAATTCTGATGACTTTGAACGGATGGCTGCAGATTGCGGTCTTCATCTCGATAGTGGTGCTGCTTGCGAAACCCATGGGCGTGTACATGACGTGTGTCTTCGAGCGGCGACGCACCTGGCTCGACCCGGTGCTCGTTCCTGTCGAGCGCCTGATCTACAAATGCACTGGCGTGCAGGCAGCAGAGGAAATGCACTGGACCAGCTACGGAATCTCGATGCTGATTTTCAGCGCCGTGACTCTGCTTCTGACTTACCTGATCGAGCGCATTCAACAACTGCTTCCACTTAACCCGCAACACCTTGGCGCGGTGGCTCCGGCTCTTGCCTGGAACACAGCGATGTCTTTCACCACCAACACCAACTGGCAGGCATACACCCCGGAATCGACCATGAGCTATCTGACCCAGATGCTCGGACTGGCCACGCACAACTTCTGGTCGGCGGCGGTCGGCATCGCGCTTGCGATTGCATTTATTCGCGGCATTGCGCGGCGTGAGGCAAAAACGCTCGGCAACTTCTGGGTGGATATGACGCGCGCCATCCTCTGGGTTCTGCTGCCGATCTGCATCGTCTACGCTCTGGCGCTCACTTCGCAGGGCGTCATTCAAAACCTTCACCCTTACACGACGGCGCATCTCGTCCAACCGCAGACGCAAACCAGTACGGGAGCGGACGGTAAGATCACGACCGCAATTGTCGCAACGCAAACCATCGCGCAGGGGCCGGTCGCATCGCAGGAAGCAATCAAGATGCTGGGAACCAACGGCGGTGGGTTCTTCAACGCGAACAGCGCGCATCCATACGAGAACCCAACGCCTTTCAGCAACCTTCTGGAGATGGTTTCTATCTTTCTCATCCCGGGCGGACTCGCGATTACGCTGGGGCAGATGACCGGCTCGCCGCGCCACGGATGGGCTGTGCTCGGCGCCATGCTCATCCTGTGGTTCGCAGGAGTCGCAACCTGTTATTGGGCGGAGTCCCAGCCGAACCCGCTGCTACACGGAGTGAACCAGCACACGACCGCTCTGCAGGCCGGCGGAAATATGGAGGGCAAGGAAGTCCGCTTCGGCATTGCAAATTCCGCACTCTTTGCAACCGTGACTACGGACGCGAGCTGCGGCGCCGTGAACTCCATGCACGACTCCTATATGCCGCTGGGCGGCATGGTGCCGCTTGTCAACATCATGCTTGGAGAAATTGTGTTCGGCGGAGTGGGCGCAGGGCTTTACGGCATGCTCATCTTCGTGATCCTGTCGGTCTTCGTCGCAGGCCTCATGGTTGGGCGAACGCCGGAATATCTCGGCAAAAAGATTCAAGCCTTCGACGTGCAGATGTCCATGTTGTATCTGCTCATCTTTTCGTTGGTGATCCTCGTCTTTTCGGCAATTTCTGTGCTGACGCCGCACCTCGGACTGCCCGGCATTACCAATCCCGGGCCGCATGGGCTCTCGCAAATCCTTTATGCGTACAGCTCGGCCGCGGGCAATAACGGTTCGGCGTTCGCGGGCATCAACGCAAATACAAACTGGTACAACATATCGCTCGGCTTCACCATGTTCATTGGGCGTTTTCTGATGATAGTGCCCATGCTTGCCCTGGCCGGCAATCTTGC
>JASHUR010000141.1 GCA_030039895.1 Acidobacteriaceae bacterium
AAGTCGAAAGCATTTTTCACAAAGCTCTCGAGGCCGACGAAAACCAGCGCAGCTCTGTGATTGAAGAATTGTGCGCTGGTGATGCAGAACTACGCCGCGAGGTGGAATCGCTGCTTGCTCATTATAGCGACTCTGCGAGCTTCTTCGAGAAGCCAGCATTTGCGGACCAGGCGAACATCACTAAAGCTCCCTCCGCCACAAGCGAAGCACCGCGACCTGACTTAAAGGACGTTGCGGTTGGGCATTACCACATTGTTGAAGAAATCGGCTCCGGCGGCATGGGAGTGGTATACAAGGCCAGGGACACTAGACTTGGCCGCCTGGTCGCGCTGAAATTTCTACCTGAGCTCATGGCAGCGGATTCTGTGGCGCTAGAACGCTTTCGCCGCGAGGCCCGATCGGCTTCGTCGCTGAACCATCCTAATATTTGCACGATCTACGACATCGACGTGTACCAGGGCCGGGAATTCATCGTGATGGAATATCTCGATGGGCAGACGCTCGCTAGGTATATGGCGGGGCGGCGAGCGGTAGACACTCCGCTCGTCGCGAAATTGGGAATGCCCATTGCCGAGGCGCTCGGCGCGGCACACTCCAAGGGAGTAATTCATCGCGACATCAAGCCGGGCAACATCTTCGTTACTCAGTCGGGGCTGGTGAAAGTCCTCGATTTCGGTGTGGCAAAGCTGATGGCTGAGGCCAATCAATTCGACGCTACCACGTTGACCGAAGCAAACACGATCGCAGGCACCCTGCCTTATATGTCGCCGGAACAATTGCGTGGTGAGAATCTCGACACTCGATCCGATATCTACGCATTGGGGGTCGTGCTCTATGAGATTGCCACGGGACAGCGCCTGTATAGTTCATCGCTGCATGCGCAGCTGGTTGATGAAATTCTGAATCGTCCTGCTTCTCCGCCCAGCAGCATCAACAAAAAGCTGCCGGCAAAAGCAGATGACATTGTTCTCAAGTGTCTCGCCAAGGACCCGGAGGACCGATACCAGACTGCGAAAGAAATCGCGGTTGACTTGCGCCACTTGAGCACACAGTCGAAAAGCGGGAGCGTCTCAGCCAGGACAAGCAGCCTACGAACAGGAAGCAGGTTGCGATGGTGGCCGCGGGTGTTGATTAGCAGCGCAGCGCTGATTCTGCTGGTGCTAGGCCTCTGGTGGTTGCTTTCTAACCGGACTCAATCGCCGAAGGAATTGGTCCAGCGGCAACTGACTGCTAATTCTCCGGATAACCCGGTGCTGGCCGCTGCTATTTCGCCGGATGGCAAATTCCTGGCATACAGCGACGCAAATGGCTTTCACCTGCAGTTAATTAGCACGGGCGAGACGAAGCAGCTGACTCTTCCTTCGGGGCTCACAGTCGCCAGCGTCTATTTAGGTGCTCCGGAGACCTTGGGTGCTCCCCTTTCGTGGTTTCCCGACGGAAGCAAGGTTCTTATCACTACTGCTGCTACACACCCCGGTGAGCCCTCCAGAAGCCTTTGGGCCGTATCCGTGCTCGGCGGAGCAGCACGCAAGCTGCGGGATGGTGCCGCCGCTGCGTCCTTTTCCCCTGACGGTTCTCAGATCGCCTTTCTAGGCGATTACGATTCAGGCTCGGCACAGGGGATTTGGGTAAGCACCCCGGATGGAGATGATCCGCGGCGTATCGTGGCCGCACAACATGGTGAAATCTTTAACCAAGTGGCCTGGGCTCCGAACGGGCAACGTCTCGCGTACTCGAAAAGACTCGCGGGCACCGGAATCTACGTGAACGCCATCGAGAGTGTGAGTCTAAAAGGCGGCCCTCCCACTCGGATTCTATCAAGCACAAAATTGCAGGGGTTTTGTTGGTTACCGGATGGACGTATCGTTTACTCACTCCGCCAATCGGTAAACGTTGGCGCTGACTCGAATCTTTGGGAAGTGAGGACAATCAGCCAAACAGGCGAACCCGCGGGCGAGCCCCGACAACTAACAAACTGGCCGGGGTTCTCCTTCTCCGGGTTCACCGTCACGGCAGACGGAAAGCAGATGGAGTTCCTTAGGCTCACCGCGAAGGCCCACGTGTATGTTGGAGACTTGGATGCAAAGGGGACACGTCTGGATAACATACGCCGCCTCACGTTCGACGAACATTTCGAGTGGCCTGAGCGGTGGACCCCGGATAGCCGGGCCGTGGTGTTTTGGTCAGACCGTAATGGAAGCTGGGACATCTTCAAGCAGACGTTGGACAAAGACGCGGCCGCCGAATTGCTCCCTCTCGGACCCGAACCGAAGTGGTATGCCAGTTTCAGTCCTGACGGTCAATGGATTTTGTACATGGCTCTTCCTGAAGAGCGGTTACCCGGTGGTTCCGTTCCAGTACAAATCATGCGGGTCCCTGTATCTGGTGGGCCCCCGCAATTGGTTCTGACTGCATTAGGTACGACCGACATCCACTGCACACGTGCCCCGGCCAACCTCTGTGTCTTTGACGAGGAACAGCAAGGGCGTCTTGTGTTTACTTCTGTCGATCCAGTGAAGGGCAGAGGGCATGAACTTGCCAGCATGGACATCGAGCCCTCCCAGATGACCGCGTGGGACCTTTCCCCGGACGGCTCGCGAGTCGTCATGACTCGCGAAGGGCGCATTCAACTGTTATCCCTAAAGAATGGGACGACAACCGATTTGGCAGTGAAGGGTGGGAACGGTTTTGCGTTTGTCGATTGGTCTCTCGACGGCAACGCTCTGTTTGTTTCCAACTGGACGCCCCAAGATGTTAGCCTGCTTCGCGTTGACCTCGACGGCAATGCCCGCGTCCTGTGGCATCAGAGGCTCAATTTCCTGGGCACCAAGGGAGTACCGTCTCCCGACGGGCGGCACTTAGCGGTGGCGGTCTTTACAACCGATAGCAACGCCTGGATGATCGAGAATTTTTGAGAGTAGCGGAGTTGGCAGTCGTGGGCAGGCTCGCCGAAGGAGACTTCGGCAGATGGACCGGTTTCGCTCCCGACGATTCGATTCTGGCGAGTCGCGCCATCAGCATCGACTCTTTGTCTTTCTCCATGCGCACATCAAATATGGTCGGCGCTCGCGCATCGCAGATCAGTCCTCATAAACGCGCTTTGATTCTTCAAAACTCAAATCGTCATCCTTCGGCGATGAATCGATCAGATCAGATTCAGCCACCTGCCCCGCAGGCCGTTCTTTGCTGACCAAGCCTCAGCTGTCCGCTTCACCCATTTCCCCCTGTCAACCCCCTTCAGCCCAGAATTCCATGCAACCAGCTCAAAGCAAACCGCTTAAACTTTCCCCCGGAATGTATTTGAGACCTTCTGAAGTCGCTATACTGGATATATAGGGCAAAATGAACTCAGGCTTGGTAGATCGTCCCCCCGCACAGAGCGCACAACCGCGCCGCACCCCGCACGCCGCAAGTGTTTTTAAATCATGAATATGCCGGGAAGATGGCCCGTATCTTGAACTTACGCCCATTTTTGCGGAAATTGGCTTCGTTTCACTAACTTACGCCAAAAATCGCCGGAATCAATAACTTGGCCCCGGATTCAAAAATCGAATGTTCAATAAAATCAATAATTTACCCAGTGGTTCCCGATCCGTAGATCACCGCCCCGCCAGCCGCGCCGCCTATCCGGCTCACTACCGCAAAGCCGGCGATAATTTGGTACGCGGTGCTGGGATTTGCCGAGGACGCTCTGGCGCTCAAGGAAATGGGAGCTACGGAATTGGATTACGCGACGAAATGAAATCTGTCTGACAGATGCGTCGGTTTCGGCTTATGCCACGGCGAAGCCACTCATAGAGTGGAACAAAACAGTATTGATTACCGATAAAACAAAGCCAGCCCGAGAATGAGCACGAGCAGCAGACCGATCAGCCCATTGTAAAAGTTCAGATAGCCGGACTGGATGACGCTGACACGATCCGAGACTGATCGAACCAGGCGCGTCAACGGGGCAAAGAGGTAGGGTCCAAAAATAGGGGCGACTTCCTGATTAAAGATCAGGCGTTTCACGAAATAGGGGCCGTGATCATATTCGCGCTCAAGGTTGTGGGTGGGCCCATAGATGAATCCGTAGAAAGTGCGAAGCGCATTTGAGAACGCGAGAGACGTCGTGGCGATACGGCGCGCGTCTTCGCGGCGGCCACCGGACCAGACAGGTACGCGGCGCAGGGGAAACGCGCTTCGGCTTATGGAAAAGATCAGAAGTGGAAGCAGCGCCAAAAGAGGCCCTGCAATAACCAGCTTGGTGGGAGAAATGAAGGCAAATTTCCCGCTGAGGGGAACCAGAAGCCATGCGTCCTTCATCCGGACCGCGGCATTGACTCCAAAGAAGGATTGACTGGCAGGGCCAAGCATCTGTACCCACCAGGGCATGCCGACTGCCAGCGCCAGGACACAGAGTCCGAGAAGAAAGACGCTGCCGCAGCGGCGTATAGAAAGATGGGAAGGACCGAAATGTCCATCTCCGAGAAGGCCGATCCCGAAGAGCTTGGCGAACGTTGCAAGCGCGACAGCCGCCACCAAAGCCAGTCCGGCGGCCGACAGAGCGATGGTCAATCGTGCGGCTACAACATTCACCTGCATACCCTGGAAGAGTGTCTGGAAGACATACCACTCGCTGACGAAACCCGCCTGAGGCGGCAAGGCAGCGAGGCTCATAGCTGCAAAGAGGGCGCCTATGCCGAAGATCACCGGCGTGTTCCTGAGCAGGCCCGTTTGACGGATGAGATAGCTTTGGTTCGCGGTGTAGACGCCGTCGGCAGTGAGAAACAACGTTCCTTTGGCCAGGCTGTGGCCTGCGAGGTGAATGAGGCAAACGATCCATGCCAGTCCGGCAGCGGCGGGCAGACCAGTGATAGCAAAGAGCAGTGACGCGCCGAGGACCGCGACTGCGATTCCTGCGTTTTCCGCCGATGACAGACTGAGCATGCGCCGCCAGTCTTCTTCCTGGAAAGCATTGAAGATGGCAAGGATGGCGCTCAACACGCCAGCGATGATCATAATGATGGCCACGCTCATGGCCCAGACTCCAGCATGTGGCAACCAATCGAGAACGCCGCGCGCAAGCGCATAAAAAGCCGCATTGAGGACGACACCGGAAAAGATGACGCCGGTCGCACCGCTGCCGGAGCCATACGCGGCGGGGAACCACTCATAAAAGGGCAACACTCCCAGCTTTGCACCGAATCCGATCAGCAGCAGCAAGCCGACGATCAGCACAACCGCAGCTGACGGCATGTGAACCGATGCCAGTGCCTCGAAGCTGACAGAGCCTGAGTGATTTCCAAGCAGCAGGAGCGAAAGAAGAACCGCAACCGCGCCCACTTCGAGCAGCGCGAGCATGAAGAGCGTCGGCCCGCCTCTTGATTCCGAGATTCCCTCACCGAGAATCATGACGGCTCCGCCGAGACTCATGACCTCCCAGGCAATCAGGAAAGACATCGCATCCTGGAGCCCGAAGACCCCCAGCGCGCCCAGAAGAGACAAAGCCACGCCCGCCATCCACGCGGATTGCTTCGAACGCGACGATGCGGTGCTGCTCAGAGCAGCGGCAAAGAATGCAGGGATGAGTCCGAAGAGCAGAAGCCAGCAGGCTCCGGGGCTGAGCTGAAACTGCACGGGCGTATCGGCGAGCAGAAATCCCACTGCGACAGAAGCTGATGGCGCAGGCAATGTAGCAATGCATCCTGCAATTCCAGCAAGGCAACCCAGTGCGACTGCGATGCGAGCAAGCTTTCCGCTGCGTTCCAACAGCGCGGCCACAAAGGCGATGCCCCACAAGATGGGCATGGCGAGAAGAAGCCTATCTCCCATAATGACCTCCATGTACCACCTGCTCCGCTCGGCGCAGCAAAAGGAGCAGGGCGTGAATCATGGCCGATGGGTTGGGAGGACAGCCGGGCAGATAGATATCGACCGGCAGGATTCCATCGAGACCATGCGCGCAACTGTACCCGCCTCCGGTGATGCCTCCGGAAACTGCACAAGTACCCGTCGCCATCACCCATTTAGGCTCCGGCATGGCATTCCACGTTTCGAGCAGTGGTTCACGCATGGCGTAGGTCACGGAGCCGGTCACCAGCAGCAGGTCGGCAAAACGCGGGGACGGCGTAAAGAAAATTCCCAGACGATGCAGGTTGTAGTAGGGATTATTCAACGCCTGGAGTTCCGATTCGCAGCCATTGCAGGAACCGGCATCGACATGGCGTATATGCAGACTGCGGCCAAACGTACGCCGAATACCGTTCTTTAACTCCTTCGCCTCCTGCGTTGCCATTGCCTCCGCCCACACCAGGTCTTCACGCCGGCGGACGCCGAAGGCCCAGTGGTCCGATTTCTCAAGCGCACTATTCGGGCAGGTCTCGGTGCATAACTGGCAACTGATGCATTTGCCATAATCAATGGTCAGCCGTTCTCCTGATGCCGAACTTTCAATCGTGATGGCTTCAGGCAGACAGGAGTCAACGCATGCACGGCAAGTCTCATCGCAGCGATCCTGGTTAAATGCCGGCAATCCGAGCACACCCTGCTGCTGTCCGCTCTCGCTCTTTGCCGGCCACGGAGTCGTCGCCAGCCCTCGACTGAGTCCGTATAGTGTCCAGATCGGCATTCTGATTCTCCAATCCTTATCGGTCGCATCCGGCCATGGTCAGGCCGAAGCTTGCCTCGTTGATCGCGTAATCCATCATGTTTGTGTCATGCACGGTGAACGGAAACACGCGCCAGTTCGAAAATGAAGGCGACTTCACCTTGACTCGCACCAGCGTGCCTATGTCGTCCAGATGTACACAGTAATAGGTAGAGCCCCGCGGTCCTTCGCACCATCCCAATCCTTCTGCGCGTGGTTGCAAACGCACCTCAGTATCGATGGGGCCTTCGGGCATCTCGTCGATGGCTCTCACAATCAGCGCAACGCTGGTGCGGATCTCCGCCATCCTGACCTGTACCCGTGCGTGGGCATCCCCTTCGTTCCGCACAGGGATTTCGATTGGCAGCCGATCATACGCTGCGTAAGGATGATCGTGGCGCAGGTCGCGCTCGATGCCGGAGGCCCGCTTGATAGGGCCGGACGCGCCCTGGTCAAAAGCTGTCTGGTAAGGAAGATGTCCGGTTGTAATCAGGCGGTCGAGATGGCTGTTGGTCGTCTCCAGGGCCTGCATGTAGCTCTCGATCTCAGGCTCAAGCACATTGAGTTTTGCGCGCAAACCGTGCAGATTGAGATCACGGCGCAGCCCGCCCGGCTTGAGCAGCCCGCGCAGGAAGCGGCTGCCGGTAAAAATGCCGTTAAACTGCTTGCATTGCTCAGCCAGCAGCTTTCCCTGCGCCTCACCGACCTTGAGGGTTGTTGTGTGACAGAGGTGCCCCAGATAGTAAAGATGGTTATAGAGGCGCTCCATTTCGGCGAGCACAGTTCGCAGGCAGCGCGCACGGAGTGGCACTTCACACTCGCAGGCATTTTCGACAGCCTGGCAGTATGCCAGAGCGTGCGACACGCTGCCGACAGCGGAGATTTGCTCCGCAACGAGCGTACCCAGCATGGGCGACAGTCCTTCAAACCGCTTTTCCATGCCGCGATGTTTAAAGAAGAGCCGCGGGTGGCAGTGCAGGATCGCCTCGCCGATGTAATAGAAGGCTATCTGCGCCGATTCGAGCACGTCGCCGCGGACCGGCCCGAACGGCAACGCCTGTACGTCATTGCCTTCCACAGGCGGAAGATCCCAGGCCTCCTCGGTATAAGGCATAATTTGATCTTTTGGATAGCGAGGGTCGAGCGGAGGCAGAGCAGGGTGCGCGCCTTCGTGCAGCACAAGAAGACGAGGCTCTGGATGTCCTGCAAAATAGATTCCGCAGAGGTCCGTCATTTCTCGTTCGTACCATCCAAGCAACGGAATCTGTGTAGCAAGCGAAATCATCTGAGCCGATCCCTGAGAAGGACGGCAGCGCAACAGCGGAAACGGCTTGCCTGGACCCTGGTCGGCAAGGTAGAGGACTTCCGGTGACTCTCCGCGTTCCGGAAACCAGGCATACGCCATTTGCAGGCGCGCACCCTGATCTGTGAGTTGCCGGCACGCCTCGGCAATTTCGGCTGGTTGAAGAACGCGTTCGGTTGTCTCTCTCACTGGCCACCTCCCATCACGCTCAAGAAGACCTGATGGAAGATGTTCCACAGACCATGCGGCCACCAGAGTCCGAGGACAAGGAGAGGAAGAAACGCGAGCCACATCGGAAGAGTCCGCCATGCGGTGAATGGCAGAGGCACGATCTCTCCTTCAGGCGCTTCATCAAAGTACATGGCGCGGAAGTGAGAAAGAAAACCGATAAAGACAATGATGAGAAAGATGACAAAGACGATCACAACCCAGCGATAGCTCCCGCCTATTCCGGCACGAAGCACGGTGAACTCGCTCAGAAACAGCGCGAACGGCGGTGCTCCGGCGATGCCTACTGCTCCCAGCAGCCAGAGAATGCCGCTGACGGGAAAAACCTTCAGCACATGGCGGATGCTTTTGATCTCCTTACTGCGATAGGCGCGCATGGCATTTCCCGCGCCATAAAACATCAGCGACTTGTTCAGTGAGTGGTTCAGCATGTGATACAGGGCGCCGGCCATGCCGAGCGGCCCGCCAAAGCCGAGACCGAGAGCCTGAACGCCGATATGCTCAACGCTGGAATATGCCATCAGGCGCTTGATGCCGGTCTGCCGAACAATAAACAGGATTGCGAGCACGAATGAGAAGATCCCGAAGCCGACCACGGCAGCATGCGCAAATCGACTGACCGAGGTTCCGGTAACGACGCCGAGAAACCGGGCAATGCCCAGCATGGAGGCATTCAATAATGCTCCCGAAAGCATGGCCGACACCGGAGCGGGAGATTCACTGTGCGCGTCCGGCAACCAGGTGTGCATGGGAGCCAGGCCGGCCTTGGTGCCGTAGCCCACCAGCACCAGCAGGAAGGAAACAAGCAACAGAGGCGGATATACCTGCGGAGCCGATTGACGTAATGCGGCCCAGGTCATCGCATAGCTCGGCCCCAGTACGAAGGAGCTGCCCCAATAGAACAGGACGGTTCCGAGCAGCGCGAGGCTGATGCCTCCGGAAACAACCACGATGTACTTCCACGCAGCCTCGGTGCTCTCGGCCTCGCGTTCGAAGCCCACCAGAAACGTGCTGACGAGTGTTGTCAGCTCGATAGCAATCCAGAAGACGCCGGCATTGTTCATCACGCAGGCCAACAGCATAGTGAGCGCGAACCCTGAGAACAGCGCATAGAACGTGGGCAGCCGTTCTTCCTCATTCAAAAGCCGCATATATCCGACGGCATAAATGGACGAGAGGGCGTAAACGATGGAAACACAGAGAATGACCCAGACTCCGAAGGCGTCCAGAAGGACGTAACCATGCGCAAATATCAGCGAGCCTGACAAAGTGCGGAGTAGCAGAGGGATACTGACTGCAAGATCGATAATCGCGGCCGCAACGGTTGCATATTCCGCGATGCGGGCGCGACGCGAGGCCAGAGACACCAAGATGGCAGCTAGAGGCGCAAGCAAAAGGATGGAGAGTAACTGTCGCCCCATGCGCTATCCCACCAGCCTGTTGAGCTCACGGCTGCTTGTGGTCCCCGCATGCACCACAAGAAACCGGACCAGCATGCCGAAGCACGCCACGACGATAAGCAAGTCAAAAAGAATGACGATCTCTATCAACAGCGGCATTCCCGGCACAAGGATCTGCGAGCCCAGAAAAATGCCGTTCTCGAGCACAAGCAGCGCCAGAATCTGGCTGACCGCCTCATCGCGCACGGACAGCATGAGAAAGCCCAGGAACTTCATCGACAGCATGATGGTGAGGGCCAGAATAACTACATGCGCCGCGCCCTGTTGCTGTCTGCTCATGTGGTTGGCGATAACAAAGGCGAACATCACCACGCAGGCGCCGATCACCAGGCTCGAGCTCGACTGAAGGACGGAGTGAATCTCCCGCTTCACATTCAGTCTGCTGACGATCCGCATCAGCAGCCACGGCAGCACCAGGCCACGAAACAGGGCTGTAAGCACTGCGATTGCATACAGCTCCCTGTAGCCGCTGAAATAGCCCACCGACGCGGACAACGCAGCAATCAGCCATGACTGGGCAGCGAATGCGTAGACGTAATTCTTCAGCCAGTGTGAGCCGAGCATGACAAAGGTCAGCAGCAGGCTCAAAATAGCGAGCGAACTGAAGATCGAAGCTTGCAGCGAGTTGATGTGTGCCAGGAACATCCCAATTCCTCAAAGCAACTGGCTCGAAACAATGGCAAGCACGGCAAAAAGAAATCCCGCCGCTAAAGGTTCCTGATAACGGTAAAAGCGCAGGCGCGATTGAACAGTCTCGACAACGACGACTGTCAGGGCCACCAGCAGGAACTTCAACAGCAGGGACCCGATTGCGCCAAGCTGTCCCAGCGGTGTTCCCAATTGCGAAAGGCCCCAGGGAAGCAGGAACACATTGCAGAAAATGATGTAGAGGATGAACTGCTTCATCATCGAAGCCCATTTGAGCAGCCCCAGTAAAGGGCCGGAGTATTCCAGAATCCGCGCCTCATCGATCATGTAAATTTCGAGATGGGTGCTCGAGTGGATCGGCAATCGGTCTGTCTCCACCAGCAGGAGCGCGAAAAACGCCAGAATCAGGAAGAGATGCGCCGGGCTCCAATACACAGAAGCGCTGCTCAGCAGCAGGTGATTCACAACAAACGGCAGCATGGCCTTTGCCAGCAGGCTCACCCCAACCAGGACGAGGATCAGAGTCGGTTCGGCAAGGATTGCGAGCATCGCTGCACGGCTGGAACCGATGCCTCCATAGACATTCCCTGAATCAAGGCCGGCCAGAATGATGGCGAATGAGCCGAGCGTCAGAATCATGCCTCCGCCCAGCATGTCTCCCATGTCCGAAAGTGGCAACGGACGGTCCGTGAGCACAGGAATAAGAATTGGAACCGTCAGCATCGCAGTAAACGCGATGATGGGCGCGATAAAGTAAATCCACGAAGCTGACTCCGGAACAACGGACTGCTTATGGAAGAGCTTCCAGAGATCGCGATATGGCTGAAAGATGCTCGGGCCGCGGCTGCGTTGCACCCGCTCTTCGGCCTTCAGAATGAATCCCTGCAGGAGCGGCGCCAGCAGCAGGACACACAGCACCTGACAGACCTGGAGAATCTCATCGGACAGGATCAATACCGCCTCCTGTTGCAATGAGTTTCAGCAGAATAAGCAGGGAAAGATTGTTCGCGAACCTTTTCCAGGCATTTCCCGCGCAAGACTCCTCCCGTTGGTAGGAGTCATCAGCCTGGAGGGCGGTTAGAGGTGGACTTCATCACCAAACAGATTGTGGACTAATCCTGATGCCAACTTCGGGATTTGTCAAGAGAGCAAGGTTGTATGGAATCACGGCTCTTTGTCTTCCGTCTATACATTCCGGGGACGCAGATCCTCGCGTCTAGCCTGGATGATTGAAGCATGCGGAGTTGTTGACAGGAGTAGATTGCACACCACAACAATAAGTTCTTGCAGTGAAGGAGTTCGCCTTTAACCGCTACCGTCTAACCAGAGTTTCAATAGTGATGGACAGATGATGACTCCTGACGGGAAATCCTGCTGTGGAGTCATCTTCCGGGCGGCATTAATACTTGACTAATGATTTGATGCTTGTCTCTGCGATATCAAACATAAAGTACAAAGACTTGAAGGGACGAACTTTAGTTTCATAGGCTCGATCAGGATGCAGAAGGGTTCGATTGCGAGGGCTTGACTGCCCCGTTTTTCTCAGCCAGTTATAACTGGAGTTTCTCGATTCATGTTTGTGGGCGAGTATATCTCGCCGTCGTCGTAGTCGGGGCTGTGGAGGGGAAGCCCGGGCGCAGTTGTCTCCCGCCACTCCGTTTGCTAGTTTGGCGTAGATGCCGCCGCCCGTGCCCGAACAAATCCGTAGGACCATTGACACTCTTTACCGGTCGGAATCGGGCCGGGTTCTGGCAACGCTGGTGCGCCTCCTGGGAGACCTGGACTTGGCCGAAGAGTCCATGCACGAGGCATTCGCGGCTGCACTGGAGTCCTGGCCGCAGACCGGCATTCCGGACAATCCGCGCCCTTGGCTGATTTCAACGGCGCGCTTCAAGGCCATCGATGGCATCCGCCGTCGCGCCCGCTTCGACGCAGCGCAGGGAGACCTTGTTGCCCACATTGAATCGCGCGTCAATGACGCTCCTCTCGAGGATGAAGAGATCGAGGACGATCGCCTCCGTCTGATCTTCACCTGCTGCCATCCCGCTCTGCCTCCGGAGGGACAGATTGCCCTCACTCTGCGCGAAATCTGCGGCCTGACCACGGAGGAAATTGCCCGGGCGTTTCTGGTTACGCCGGCAACGCTCGCCCAGCGCATTGTGCGCGCCAAGGCGCTCATCCGCGATAAGGCAATTCCTTACCAGGTGCCGGCCTCGCAGGAGTTGCCGACCCGCTTGGGAGCTGTCCTTCAGGTTGTGTATCTGATCTTTAACGAGGGCTATTCGGCTGCGGCTGGAGCGGAGGTAACGCGGGCCGAGCTGACCGGCGAGGCCATTCGGCTGGGCCGGTTGCTGGCCCAGCTCCAGCCGGAACCGGAAATCCTGAAGTCGGAAATCATGGGGCTGCTTTCTCTGATGTTGCTGCAGGAATCCCGCCGCGCCGCAAGAACCTCACCGTCCGGCGAGCTCATTTTGCTGGAGAACCAGGACCGCTCTCTCTGGAACCCGGAGCAGATCGCGGAGGGAGTGGCATTGCTGGAGAAAGCGCTGAAGTCCCGCAGCTTCGGCTCTTACACGTTGCAGGCGGCGATTGCGGCCGTTCATGCGGAGGCGGAATCGGCGGCCGCGACCGACTGGCGGCAGATCGTTGCGCTTTACGACCAATTGGCGCGAATTCAGCCCTCGCCAGTCGTACATCTCAATCGTGCCGTGGCCATTGCCATGCGCGATGGCCCGGAAACCGGCCTGGCGCAGATCGATGCGGTCTTGGAACACGGTGAACTGGCAAATTACTACCTCGCGCATTCCGCCCGTGCGGAAATGTGCCGCAGGCTGGGCAGGACGGCTGAGGCCCGGTCCTCGTATGAGAAGGCCCTGGCTCTGACCCAACAGGAACCGGAGCGGCAGTTTCTGCAGGAACGCATTCGGCAGTTGAAATAAAAAAATAAAATTTCGCCCAGCTGTCGATTTTCCGTCTCCCGAACGACTATAGGACAAAAGAACGATGAGCCACGGCTCCTGAGTTCGCAGAATACGAATCACAGGAAACAAAAAGGAGAAGTCATGCCACAGTATCTGGTTTGTAACTACCTTCCCGACGACTTCGATCCATCCACCGTAACCGAAGCGATGGTCGAAGAGATCCACGCGCTCAACCGCGAAATGATTGCTGCCGGCGTAAGGAAGTTCGCCTGCGGCATTTCCCCGGCCGCCAGCGCCAAGACGGTGCGGAAGCAGTCCGACGGCACAGTGCTCGTCACCGATGGGCCGTTCACCGAGACCAAGGAGCACATGGGCGGTTTATGGATACTGGAAGCCGCCAATATGGACGAGGCACTCGCGTGGGCGCGCAAGGGCGCCATTGCCTGCGATGTGCCCGGCGAAGTGCGCGAACTTCTTTTCTTCCCGGCTCCGGAACAAGAACCCGACGGAAGCAAGTAAACAGCCGCACCCGCCGCGTGCTGGCGCTGGGCAGTGGCGTTCTCCGGTGCGCGGTGTTCTGTCGCTGCTCGCTTGCCTTCATCCGTTCGTTCAGCCGCTGGCGGAAAAAGGCGCATGCTTAGGAGAAAGACAATGCAAAAAAAGAAGATTGGCGCAATCAAAACCGTCGCACTGCTGGTTGTGCTGGGTACGGCCTGCCACGCGATGGCACAGGACGCCGCAACGCCCTATCCGAAGATGGCCCCGGTCGGGCAGTATCTCATGGATCGGACTGCCGAGATCGCGCTGGCGCGCAGCGCAGCGCCGGAGTCCATCTCCCGCGATGCAGAGGTCCTGGTTCTGGGACGGCAGGGTTATGAGACAGCGGTCCGCGGGAAAAGCGGCTTCGTCTGCTTTGTAGGGCGGTCGTGGGGAGCAGCATTCGACTGGGACGAATTCTGGAACCCGAAGGTGAGGGCTGCCGATTGTCTGAACCCCCAGGCTGCACGCTCGATATTGCCCATCGTTTATCTGCGCGCCAGGATGGTGATGGCCGGTCGTTCCAAGGCGGAGACGGTGGCGGCACTGAAAGCGGCATACAAAAATAAACAACTGCCGAACCTTCAGAGCGGCGCAATGGACTACATGATGTCGAAGTCGTCGTATCTGACTGACCAAGGTGGCCACAACCTGCCGCATGTAATGTTTTATACCTCCGTCAGGAATGCTGAAGATTGGGGCTCTGGCGCAGCGGGCTCGCCGATTATGTCGGCTCCCTTGTGGTTCTTCTCGCCAGAGAAGCCATCGCAAATGAACGGACTGCCACCGATTCTCGTGTTCTTGGTCATGGTCCCGGATTGGTCCGATGGAACGCCAGTAGTACTGCATTAGGCGTGCTCAAAAACTGAGACGAAATCGGAAAAAATATTTGTCGATTTTCGCTGTCCCCAGCGACTATCTGGCTGCTGAACGATGCGCTACAGTTCCGCGAGTTACAGGAACCAGGGAGAAAAAGTCATGCCACAGTATCTGGTTGCTATCTACCGCCCCGACGACTACGACCCGTCGGTCGAAAGCAAAGCAATGATGGAAGAGATCCACGCGCTCAACCGCGAAATGGTGGCTGCCGGTGCCCGGAAGTTCGTCGCTGCCCTTTCCCCGGTCAACAACACCAAATCGCTGCAAGCCCAGCCCGACGGCAAAGTGCTCGTCACCGACGGGTCGTACACCGAGACCAAGGAGCACGTAGGCGGTTTTTGGATGCTGGAAGCCGCTGATCTGAACGAAGCGCTCGAGTGGGGGCGCAGGGCTGCCGTCGCCTGCCGGGCGCCGGTCGAGGTGCGCCCGATCTCCTACGCATTCTTTGACAGAAGGCCCGACGGAAGCAACTGAACGGTTCAACACTCTCATCCGCCGCGTGCTGGCGCAATCACCGATACATAAAGGGGAAGTTCAATTCAATGAGAAACGTAATCTACGCAATCAACATCACCCTCGATGGCTGCTGCGACCACACCAAACAATATGTTGATGAAGAATTACTTGCATACTGGACTGATCTCACGCGAGAGGCTGACCTGCAGATCTTTGGGCGTAAAACCTGGCAATTGATGGTTCCCTATTGGCCTGATGTCCTCAAGGACCCGTCCGCGTCAAAAGCAGATACCGAATTCGCCCGTGCATTTGACTCCACCGGCAAAATTGTCTTTTCGCGGTCATTAGAACGCGCTGAAGATAAAAACACGCGAATTGTTCGTGGGAACCTTCGCGACGAAGTACTTAAGTTGAAACAGCAGCCAGGCAAAAATATTTTGGCCGGCGGCGTCGATATTCCTTCACAACTTGTCGAGCTTGGTCTGGTGGATGAGTTTCGTTTTGTCATCGGGCCAGTCGTTGCAGGAGAAGGAAGACGTCTGTTCGACGGCGTAAACCTGCCGAAGAAACTGCAACTCAAACTTGCTGAGTCAAAAATTCTTAAATCAGGATGTGTTGCGCTCCGCTACTTCAAGCAGTAACGGCAACACTTGCGACGGCCGTGCCGCCGGCCCCCACCAAAGACGAGAGGAAAAAGGAGAGAACCATGAAATATCTCTGTTTGGGCTACTACGACAAGAGCAAATTCGACGCCTTGACTGAGGCTGAACGAAACGCAATGTTCGACGCATGCTTTGAGTACGACGACCATCTTCGCGCCCACGGGCACTCTTGGGGCGGAGAGGGTCTTCAGCCTTCTGAAACAGCCTTGACCCTGCATTGGAACAACGGCAAAGTCGTCACCACCGACGGTCCCTATGCGGAAACCAAGGAGCAGCTCGGCGGCTTTGGCATCCTTGAGGCGCGGGACATGAATCATGCCATTCAACTCATGTCGCAGCATCCGGCCCTGAAGTATGGAACGTTATGGGACATACGACCGATTGGCGATATGAGTGAAATCAAAAAGGCAAGCGAGCAGCGACGGAGACAGAACACCGCACGCTGAACACGGCCTGACAGAAAGAGGATCGGCTTCGAGCCTATCTAGCTTGGTGGCAATCACACCTGTCAGCTGGAGGCGCTGATCTTCTCGCTTTAGTTCGAAACGTGAGTGAATAAGTACAAAGAGTCGAGGAGAGAACGAAGATTTCAAATGTTCGTGCCGCAAGATATGGTTTTTTCTGGCCAGTTTCTGCGCCGGGATCGAGCAAAGTTCTAGTGATCCAATCGGTAGGCGCGAGCCCGAGATTTTCAGCGGCTCCATCATAGTACGACCTTCTGCTCCATACACGGACAAGAGGGGAACTTCAAGATGAGTATCGAGAAGACGACTAATAAGAAGTGATCGATTGGGTGAGGGGATGCACGTTTGTGAGAGTAAGCCTGAGAAATCGCAGATCACTGGTGTGCATCGGATGCTTTGGCTTTGAAAGCTTCAGGTAGGGTTCCTGAGAAACGAATGTCCGACCGCCGGGTTGCTGGCAGGCACAGGCTTTCCTGCGATTCCATCCGGGATGTCCCGAAGCAGAGTGCAATCGCCGGGCCGCGCCCGAGACGCCGGGCCGAGCTATGACGCGATGCAGGCGAGATTGATGGACCGAGATTTTCAAACAGGATTGCAGGACGAGGACCCGCATTCCTCGTCTATAATTCTGCTCACTCGATGAGCATACCGGCTGGCTCGCGTCTAGGTCCGTACGAAATCTCCGCGCTTATTGGCGCCGGAGGGATGGGCGAGGTTTATAAGGCCCACGACACGCGTCTGAATCGCGACGTCGCGATCAAAGTACTGCCCGCGTCGTTTGCAGCGGACCAGGAACGGCTGCGCCGGTTTGAGCAGGAGGCGCAGGCGGTTGCCGCGCTCAGCCACCCGAATATTCTTGCCGTCCACGATATGGGCGAGCATGAGGGCGCGCCTTATATCGTCACGGAGCTTCTTGAAGGGGAAAGCCTGCGCGAACTGCTGGCGCGCGGTGTTCCCTCGCATCGCAGGGCGATCCAATACGCCATTCAGATTGCCCATGGCCTGGCCGCGGCGCACAGCAAGGACATCGCGCACCGGGACCTGAAGCCGGACAACATTTTTATTACCCGTGACGGGCAGGCGAAGATCCTTGATTTCGGCCTGGCCAAGCCGGTCGCGAGCGCGCTGAACCGGCAAGCATCGCCGACAGACGCGACGATTCCTGTGCCGGGGCCATCGACCGATGCAGGGACGGTGATGGGGACGGCCGGATATATGTCTCCCGAGCAGGTGCGCGGGGCTGCGGTGGATTGCCGGACGGACATCTTCAGCTTTGGCGCGGTGCTTTACGAAATGCTCACCGGGCAGCGCGCGTTCAAACGCGACACGGCAGCGGAGACGATGACGGCGATTCTTAATGAAGAGCCGCCGGAGACTGCCGCAACAGGACGCCAACTGCCGCCGGCACTGGACCGCATTGTCCGGCATTGCCTGGAGAAGTCCCCCGATCACCGCTTCCAGTCGGCGCGCGATCTTGCGTTTGACCTTGAGTCGGCGTCGGATTTGACGCCGTCATCTGGACAGCCTGCCGCGAAGGGGGCATCGGGCCGCACATGGTGGTATTACGCAGCCGCAGCGGTGGTGCTGGTGCTGGCTACTGCGCTCATCACATGGAGGATCTTCGCCTCGCGTCCCTCCGTCAACTTGCGCTTCCATCAGGTGACCTATCGTCGCGGAACCATCACTGACGCGCGCTTTTCTCCCGATGGACAGACGATCTACTATACGGCTGCGTGGGAAGGCTCGAAGCCTGAAATTTACAGCGTGCCTGCGAACGGGAATGGCGGCCGCTCTCTGGGTGTTGCAGATGCGCGGCTCCTGGCTGTCTCCAAACAGGGCGAGATTGCCATTGCGCTTGCGCCCAACGAGGTGTTCCCGCTGCTCGATCCAGGCACTCTTGCCCGCATCGCCAATGGGACGAGCGCACCCAGACCGGAAATCGAGAATGTTGAGGCCGCCGACTACAACCCCAAAGATTCCTCGCTGGCCATTGTGCGCTACCTGCCGGACAAGATTTCCTGCCAGGTCGAATACCCGATCGGCAAGGTGATCTATCGCGCCGGAGATATCGACTTCCTCCGTTTTTCACCGGACGGACGATACCTGGCCTTTGTCACCCATGATGGCCCCTACGACGACCGCGGCAATACTGTCATTCTGCGCAGCAACGGAGATAAGGTTGCTGTGAGTCCGCTCTATGAAAGCTTGCAGGGTCTTGCCTGGACTCCCTCAGGAAATGAGGTATGGTTCTCCTCTCCGCTCGAATCGGGCGCGATTCATGCTCTGTCGCTCTCCGGAAAGAGCCGGGAGGTTCTTTCTGTCTCCGGACGCCTCTTCCTGCGCGATATAGCCGCCGACGGAGAGCTTCTTGCCGAACAGGGCACACTCCACGTTGGAAGCGTTGTCTACAGCGACAATGGGGCAACAGAGCGGGACCTGTCCTGGCTCGGCTTCGGCTACTCACGCGCCATCAGCGACGACGGCAAGATGATCCTCTTTGAAGAAGAAGGGGCCGAGACCCCGAATTACACGGTCTATGTCCGCAACGTCGACGGCGCGCCCGCCATTCCCCTGGGCAAAGGCTATGGTGCTGCACTCTCGCATGACAAGCAATGGGTGCTGTCCGTAAGAACTGACAATCAACTCTGGCTGCTGCCGGTTGGTCCGGGTGAGCCGCGGCGCGTTTCCATGCTCGATACCGGCGGCATGGTTCTCGCCGGCTTCCTGCCCGGCGACAAGACGATCTATTATGCGGCGCTGGACCCCGAACATTCTCCACGCACATGGCTTCAAGACCTCAGCGGCGGCGCTCCCCGCGCCATCACGCCAAAGAACATCCTCGGTTTCGCGGTTTCACCGGATGGCAAATGGATGCTGGCTGTACCTATGTCCAGTTCAGTCCAATGGCCTACGCTTCTGGTGCCGATGAACGGCGGAAAGCCGGTTCCGATTGCGGGCTTAAAACCGGATGACCGTCCTGTGGGATGGACGAGCGACAACCGGCTTTATGTGGTGCAAGTCGCAAAACCAGGTGCGTCAACGGTTGCCGTTGAAAAGCTCGACCCTCGCACCGGCGCTCACACCGCCTGGCGCGACCTTCCCATACCCCCACTTGCAGGCGTCCATGTTAACTGGGCGTACCTGTTCATCACTCCCGACGGATCAAGCTACCTGTATGGATACGGCCTTCACCTTTCCGATCTCTACACAATTTCGGGGCCTCGCTGAGACCTGGCGCTAATCGAATTTTCAGGGCTGGGCCAATTCCAGGCCTTCGTGGGCGATTTCGAGGGTCTCGATTGCGACCTCGCTGGACTGGGCAATCAGGATGGGGCCGGTCCATTTGCAGGGCCAGGCATTGGACAGCTTGCAGACCCAGACGGGGTTGTCAGCCTGGTCGAGCAGAGTGATTACGACGCTCGCACGCTGGATATTCCCGTTCAGCGCGCTTTGCAGCCAGTTCCACAGGGACTGGTCCGAGGTGATGCCGCGCTTCAAGACGACATTCGAATATTTATTGAGGCCCGGCAGTTTGCGGACAGCGTTCTGCTTTTCGTCGCCATTGCGGTAGTCAGCGATCTCAATCTCGGCTTCGAGGCCGCTGACCTCGCTGAAGGAAGTGGCTGTGATGCCGTTGATTGCAACGCGGAAGTTCCCTGCAAGGAATGGGTCAGTACGCTGGGCTGTGGGCATAAATTATCCGCCTCCATCACGACGCCGGGGTTGCCGGGCGCTTCCATATAGTGCGCCCGAGGCGCATTTTGCATCACTTGCAGATGCAGGTTTGCGGCTGAAGGATGAATCCCGGCAAGTCCAGCTATAATTTTGCTCACTCCATGGCACTCGCTCCCGGCTCACGTCTCGGACCTTACGAAATCACGGCGTTCATCGGCGCCGGAGGCATGGGCGAGGTCTATAAGGCGCGCGACACGCGGCTGGGGCGGGATGTGGCGGTCAAGGTATTGCCCGCGTCTTTTGCAGTGGATGCCGGCCGGCTGCGCCGCTTTGAAACTGAAGCGCAGGCGGTTGCAGCGCTCAGCCATCCGAATATCCTTGCGATTTTTGACATCGGAACGCATGAGGGCGCGCCGTATCTGGTCTCAGAGCTGCTGGAGGGTGAGAGCCTGCGGGAGCTGCTGGCGCGCGGCACTCCGTCGCACCGTAAGGCGATCAACTATGCAATCCAGATTGCGCATGGACTGGCTGCCGCGCACAGCAAGAACATTGCGCACAGAGACCTGAAACCGGACAACATCTTTATTACTTCGACGGGGCAGGTGAAGATCCTCGACTTCGGGCTGGCGAAGTCGGTCGGGCCATCGGCGGCGTTTGCTTCGCCGCTCGATCCAACCATTACCGCGCCCGGCCCCGCGACGGATGTAGGCACGGTGGTGGGGACGGCTGGATATATGTCTCCCGAGCAGGTGCGCGGGCAGACGGTGGATGGCCGGTCGGACATCTTCAGCTTTGGTGCGGTGCTATATGAGCTGCTCACCGGCCAGCGCGCCTTTAAGCGCGACACGGCTGCGGAGACGATGACCGCGATCCTGAATGAAGAGCCGCCGGAGACGTTTGGCTCTGGGCGGCAGATGCCTCCTGATCTCGATCGTATTGTCCGGCATTGCCTTGAGAAATCGCCCGACCAGCGGTTCCAGTCGGCGCGCGACCTTGCCTTTGCGCTGGATTCGGTGACGAACAACACGGCATCCGGGACGTTGCCGGTTCAGAAGGCCGCCATCGATCCTCGCTGGAAACTGGGCGCTGCGCTTGCGGTGCTGGTTCTGGTGGCGGGAGCTGCAGGATGGTTCCTGAGACCGCACCGGCACATTACAGGCATGCAGTTCCATCGGCTCACGTTCCGGCGCGGGACGATTACCGACGCGCGGTTTATGCCTGACGGCCAGAACATTCTGTACACCGCGGCGTGGGACCAGGGGAATCCGGAGATCTATACCGTTCCAGTGGGCGGAACTTCCGGGCATCCTTTCGGGATCAGCAATGCGCGATTGCTGGCGATTTCAAAGGACGGCGAAGTTGCGGTAGCGCTTGCGCCGAAGCCGCTGCCTTTCAGCTATCTCACTGTGGGAACGCTGGCGCGCAGCAGCGCCGGAAGCGCTCCAAAGCCAGAAGTCGAAAATGTAGTGACGGCAGATTACAGTCCGGATGATTCTTCGCTGGCGATTGTGCGCTATCTGCCGGACAAGGCGCTCTGCCAGGTCGAGTACCCAGTCGGGCATGTGCTTTACAGCAGCCCGGCGATCGATGACCTCCGCTTCTCGCCGAACGGGGAGTATCTGGCCTTTATTGCGCATGGCGATCCTACCGACGATCGAGGCCAGATCGTCATTCTGCACTCCAATGGGCAGAAGGTTGCCACGAGTTCTGTCTACACCAGCGCGGAGGGTCTGGCATGGACGCCTATGGGGGATGCGGTATGGTTCAGTTCTCCGCTTGAGTCGGGCACGATCTACAGCTTTTCGCTGTCGGGCAAGCGCGGCGAGGTCCTCTCCGTGCCGGGACGGCTTTTTCTTCGGGACATCTCCGCGAGTGGAATGGTACTTGCCGAGCAAGGGATCATACGGCATGGGATTATCGGCTCGGATGGGACGACGCAGCGCGACCTCTCGTGGATGGACTACGGCGAGCTGCGCGACCTGAGCGACGACGGCAAGATGATCCTGTTTGAAGAGGAAGGGCGGAGCTCGAAGAACTATACGATCTATGTGCGGGGCACGGACGGTTCGCCGGCCATCGCCATCGGTCAAGGGTACGGGCTGGGGCTTTCTCCGGACAAGCAGTGGGCGCTTTCGCAGAAGATTACCGAACCGGCGGACCAGATCTGGCTGTTGCCCATCGGCCCGGGCGAGCCGCGAAGGATTTCGCCGGCGAACCTGATCGCAACTTATATTGACGGCGGTTTTCTGCCGGACGGCAAGAGCGTTTACTACGTGGCTAAAGAGGCAGGACATGCTCCGCGCACATGGCTGCAGAACCTGAGCGGCGGCGCGCCGAAGCCGATTACGCCGGAAGGGACTGTCGGCTGGGGTGCGTCCCCCAACGGCAAGTGGATGCTGGCTGGGTCCTCAGACAATTACGTTGCGAACCTTCTGATGCCAATGGACGGCGGCGCACCGGTGCCGATTCATGGGCTGCACCCCGATCAGAACGCTCTGGGGTGGACCAGCGACAACCTTCTCTATGTGATGAATAATCCAGCGCCCGGCGCCATGTCCGCCCATGTGGAAGTGCTCAACCCGGCTACAGGCGCACAAACAAAGTGGAAGGACATACCACTGCCGCCCATCGGCGGGCTGCAGACGGAGAACCTGATCATTACGCCCGATGGCAAGGCCTATGCGTACCACTATCACCTAAGCCTTTCGGACCTGTACACCATCTCCGGCGGGCGGTAGAGGGTGGTCCTCGATACGACGGCGTGACTTTGCCTCAGCCATTTAACCTCGAAGCGAATTTATGTAACCAATAAGGTTACAATTCGCAAGATAGTTTCAGGGAACTACACACATCTGGAGAGATCATCCAGCCTGGTGTGAGGAGTGGCTCAGGCTGGTTCGTTGATGGTGGTTTCAAACCACTTCACAAATGCGCGAGCCTTGGTGCTGGTGAGCTTGCCGGAGGGATAGATGACCCATAGTTCCAT
>JASHUR010000142.1 GCA_030039895.1 Acidobacteriaceae bacterium
ACAGAAATGCCGCCCAGCCGCCGCATCTGCATCAAGTCTTTGAATGTAATGGGCCGCCGCGCCTGTGCCCCAGCCGCCGGACCGAGCAAACACCCCAGCAAAAGACTCGCCGCAATCCGGCCCCGAACCGTCCCAAGCCTCATTCCGCCAATTATGGGCACCTTACGGCGGCGCGTCCAGCGTCATCGTTACAGGCAGGCCTTCAAGCTCTGTCGGCCAGACCCTTCTTTCCTTTTGCACGTCTATTTCAGTAGCATCTTGTTCAGCGAGGGGGGAAACTGTGTCCGCATCGTCCCGAATCCGCCTGTTGCTCGCGGCCGCGCTTATCGCGATTGCCGCTGTCTCCGCTCACGCCCAGGCGTCCTTCACGTCCATGCCGCTCGACCAGGGCTTCGGCCCGCTTGATACCTCCGCGCCCTCCATCCCCGTACCCCAGCTCATCAAGGAGTTCACAACCAAGGAATCCCAGTTCCGCGCCGCCTTTGACGACTACACCTGGACGCGCAGCGTGAAGGTCGAGACCATCAATGACGACGGCAAGGTCGACGGCGAATACTACCAGGTCACGAATATCTCCTACGCTCCCGACGGGCGCCGGATGGAGGATGTCGAGTACGCCCCGCCCAGCACGCTTGAGCGCATCATCATGACGCCCGCCGACTTTTCTGACATTGAAGAGCGCCTGCCCTTCGTGCTCACAACGGAAGACGCTCAGCAGTACAACATCACTTACGTGGGCAAGCAGAGGATCGATCAAATCGACACCTACGTCTTCAACGTCGCGCCCAAAGTCATCGAGAAGCGCCATCGCTACTTTGACGGACGCATCTGGGTCGACCAGGTTGACCATCAGATCGTCGTCACCGACGGCAAGAACGTGCCCGACGACCTGCGAAAGGGCCACGAGGACCTGTCTCTGCCCTTCATCACCTATCGCCAGCAGATCGACGGCAGATACTGGTTCCCTGTCTATACCCACAGCGACGGCGTGCTGCACTTTACCGCCGGCAACGGATACCTGAGCCAGGACGTGCACATGCGCGAAACCGTGAAGTACACCAACTACAAGCGGTTCCGCTCCACCGTACGCGTGCTCTTCCAGGGGCAGGACATTTCGAACGGCGCTCCAGCCAAAAACGGGCAGCAGCAGCCCCAAAACCAGACGCAGTCTCAGCCGGCGTCGAATCCAAAATAACCACCCTGCACGCCATGGGAGCGCAGAAGAAATTCCGCGGAGTGCTGCAGCCGGACAACACGCCCCTGAAGTGGGTCGTCGTCAAAGTGCCGTTCGATCCGGCGAAGGCATGGCCGAAGCGCAAGCGGATGCGTGTGAAGGGAACCATTAACGGGTTTCCTTTCCGCACCTCTCTTTTTGGGTCAGCAAAAGACGGGCACATTCTGCTGGTCAACAAGCAGATGCAGAAGGGAGGCTGCGTCACCCTCGGCGGGTTGGCTGAAATCGTCCTTGAGCCGGACCTCGAGGAGCGTACGGCCCGTATCCCCGCTGAGCTGGAAAAGATCCTCAATCAGGACCGCTCCCTTAAGAAGTGGTTCATGCAGTTGAGCTACTCAGCACGCAAGTACATTGAAGACGGAGTCAACGCCGGCAAAAGCACTGAGGCCCGCAGCCGCAACGCAGAACAGGTCGCCGAACGCCTCATGCTGGCCATGGAGGGCGAGCGCGAAATGCCTCCCGTCCTGCAACTTGCCTTTCGCCGCCAGCCCCGTGCTCTTGCCGGATGGAACGCCATGACGCCCATCCAGCGCCGCGGCCACCTACTCGGCATCTTCTATTACAAGACGCCGGAATCCCGCCAGAAACGGGCCGACAAGGCCGTCGCCGAAGCCCTTAAGGTAGCCAACCGCAACGAATCCTAAGTTCCACGACCAGCGGGAGTGGCCAAGTGAAGCTGATGCCTGGACGGCGAGTCCCCGCGACGGCTAGTACCTTGATAGACTGGTTGCATCTTGGTAGAGCTGCTTCCATCCATACTTTCCGCCGACTTCGCGCGACTGGGCGAAGAGGTGCAGGCCGCCGAGCGAGGTGGCGGGACCGTTATCCATGTCGATGTCATGGACGGCCATTTTGTGCCCAACCTTACCCTGGGCCCTCCCGTCGTCAAGTCGCTGCGCCGCGTCACCGATCTGCCGCTCGACTGTCACATGATGATCGAAAATCCTGACGAGTTCGTTGAGGCATTCGCCGAGGCCGGCACCAACTGGATGAGCGTGCATTACGAGGCCTGCCGCCATTTGCATCGCTCGCTGGAACTCATCGCGCACCACGGCTTGCAGCCCGGAGTGGTCATCAACCCAGCCACCTCCGTCGACCTGCTCATTCCTGTGCTTGGCATGGTCCATCATGTTCTCGTCATGAGCGTGAATCCCGGTTTCGGCGGGCAGAGTTTTATTCCATACTCCCTCAAGAAGATTCAGCGTCTCAAAGAACTTCGCCAGGAACTGGGTCTGAGTTATAGGATTGAAGTGGATGGTGGGGTCGCACACGATACCATCGCCATGGTCGTCGAAGCAGGAGCGGAGCTTCTGGTTGCCGGGAATGCCGTTTTTGGCGCCGGTCACCCTGAGCGGGATGCCCGCGCGCTGCTCGAAGCCGCGCAACAAGCGGCAGCAACAGTCTAGGATTTTGCACGGCGCCGGCTGTGACAGGCAGCCCTGCCGGAAAAGCAGCACGAACCCTGTCGTCGAGGTTTTATGAATCGAGTTGTTCACCAGATCGTTGTCGCCGGACTTTGCCTTGCGCTTATGCCGTCTGCGCATGCCCTCTTCCACCATAAGAAAAAGAAGAAGGACTTTAACCTGACCGCGAACCCGCTGGCCAACGTCAACTCCGAGCAGCCGGACAAGATTCTCTTTGACAAGGCCATGCACGCCCTCAAGAAGGGCCGCTACGATGTCGCCCGCCTCGACCTGCAAACGCTCCTTAATACCTATCCTGAGACCGAATACGCCATGCGCGCCAAGCTGGCCATTGGCGACACCTGGTACAAAGAGGGCGGCTCCGCGGCGCTCAGCCAGGCCCAGTCTGAATATCAGGACTTCATCACCTTCTTCCCCAACACCCCGGAAGCCGCCGAAGCGCAGATGAAGATCGGCGACATCTATTACCAGCAGATGCTCAAGCCGGACCGCGATCCTGCCAATGCTCTCCAGGCACAGCAGCAGTACCGCACCATGTTGCAGGACTTCCCCGACTCGCCCCTGATCCCGCGCGCCAAGCAGCGCCTGCGCGACGTGCAGGAGGTTCTGGCCCAGCGCCAGTTTGAGATCGGCGAGTTTTACGCCAGCCGCGAAGACTGGGCCGGAGCCATCGCCCGCCTTCAGACAGTGGCCGACACCTACCCTCTCTTCAGCCACTCCGACCAGGCCCTGATCACCCTCGGCGATGCATACGCTACGGAAGCGCAGATTTTCAGCCATGCCAAGCTTCCAGCCAAGGCCAAGGCCGAGCTCGTCAGGGTTTACGATGACCGTGCCGCTGCCGCATGGGACCGCGTTGTGACCCGCTACCCCATGGCTCCGCACGTCGATGACGCCAAGGACCGCCTCATCGCCATGGGCCGCCCCATTCCCGAACCCACTCCGGCCGAGCTGGCCGAAAGCGAGGCAGAAGAGGGCAGCCGCATGACGCTGAAGCTCAGAGACCGCGCTCTGCTTCTCGTCAAGCAGAGCCCCTCGATGGTCAGGGCCGCGCGCGTCGGCGAGCCTACCGTGGTTGACCCGCCGCAGACCTATGCTCCACAGATCAACAAGGAAAATGTAGCGCTCTTTGAGGCCGCACTTCACGGCCAGCCGCTGCCCGGCGTCGGACCAAACGGAACGGACAAGACCGCTGCTGCCATCGACAACGGCACTGCTCCGCCAACTCCCTCTCAGGCGTCTGCTCCTCTCCAGTTTGAGACCATTCCCGACCAGGGTGGCTCGGCCGGCAGCACGGTAACTGTTGTCGTCCCGAACAGCAACGGACAGTCCTCAAGCTCGTCCGCGGGCTCAAGCTCGTCCGCAGGCTCAGGTTCGTCCGCGGGCTCGGGTTCCAGCACGCCGCCCGCCTCCGGCGCAGTCGCGGACAATGCCGTTGTCAAGCCCGTAGGCCCGGTGGTCAGCAAGCCGTTGCCGCCCATCGACAAGCCTGCCCCGGCGCCCGATCAGATTAACGACGTAAGCGGCAATGCGGGCAGAGCGCAGGTCTACACCGGCACAACCGCCAGCGGCAAGAAGAACAAGAAGAAGAAGGTACCCTATAACTCGAAGGATGAATCTTCGAGCCGGCACAAGAAAAAGAAGGGCATCGACAAGCTGAATCCCTTCTAACCAAAAGGGTTTTGCTTACGCGGAGAGGCCGCCTTCGGGCGGTCTTTCCCTTTCTTATGCAACGCGGCCCCTATGCTATCGTCAGAAGTTGGACACATCCCGAATGCCTCACGAATTGCAGAAAGCCTACGACCCGACCGCGATTGAAGACCGCTGGGCCGAATACTGGGTAAACGAGCGCCTCTTTCATAACGACTCGTCCGCGATCCCCGCCTCACACGCCTTCACCATCCTGCTCCCGCCGCCCAACGTCACGGGACGTCTGCACATGGGGCACATGCTCAACCAGACGGAGATGGACATCCTTACCCGCTGGCATCGCATGTGCGGCGACTTCGCCCTCTGGATTCCCGGTACCGACCACGCCGGAATCGCCACCCAGCTCATGGTGGAGCGCCAGCTTGAAAGTGAAGGCAGCTCACGCCAGCAGCTCGGCCGCGAGGCCTTCATCGAGCGCGTCTGGCAGTGGAAGCAGATCTATGGCGGGGCCATCCTTGAACAGATGAAGCGCCTCGGCGTCAGCGTCGACTGGTCGCGCGAGTACTTCACCATGGACGACCGGCTCTCTGCCGCCGTCCGCGAAGCCTTTGTCCGCCTCTACGAGCAGGGCCTGATCTATCGCGGCAAATACATCGTCAACTGGGACCCCGTGCAGCAGACCGCCGTGTCCGATCTTGAAGTCGCGCACGAGGAGCGCACCGGCAAGCTCTATCACATCCGCTATCCGCTGGCCGACGGCTCCGGCTCCATCATCATCGCCACTACCCGTCCGGAGACCATGCTCGGCGACGTCGCCGTAGCCGTTAATCCCGGCGATAAACGCTACAAGCCGCTGCACGGCAAAAGGCTGCGCCTGCCGCTCAGCGGCGTCAACGGCAGACCCGACCGCGAAATTCCCATCGTCACTGACGATTGGGCCAACCCCGAGTTCGGCTCAGGGGCCGTCAAGGTCACGCCCGCGCACGACCCCAATGACTTCGCCATCGGCGAGCGCCACAATCTGCCGCAGCTCAATATCATGGACGCGACCGCGCACATCGACCTGCCCGGCTCGCCCTACCATGGCCTTGACCGCTACGACGCGCGCAAGCGCATCCTGGAAGACCTCGAGTCCCAGGGCCTGCTCGTCGATACCAAAGAGCACAGCATGGCCATCGGCCTCAGCCAGCGCAGTGGGGCGGTCGTTGAGCCGCGCCTCTCAACGCAGTGGTTCGTCAGGATTCAGCCTCTCGCAGACAAGGCCATCGCCGCCGTCGAAGAAGGCCACATCAGGTTCACGCCCGCGCAGTACGCCAAGACCTACTTCGAGTGGATGCGCAACATCCACGACTGGTGCATCTCGCGCCAGCTCTGGTGGGGCCATCGCATTCCCGCATGGCACTGCAGCGTATGCCACAAGGTCACCGTCGCGCGCCGGACGCCAACCCATTGCGCTCACTGCGCCAGCGCACAACTGACACAGGAGACCGATGTCCTCGACACCTGGTTCTCATCCGGCCTGCTGCCCTTCACTGTATTCGGATGGCCCGAGCGCACGCCCGATCTTCAAGCCTTCTACCCCACGCAGCTTCTGGTCACCGGCTTCGACATTCTCTTCTTCTGGGTCGCCCGCATGATCATGCTCGGCTGCCACTTCATGCTCGACGTTCCCATGCCCGACGGAACTCCGCGCGCGCTCAAAGACGCGGTGCCCTTCCGCGAGGTCTATATCCATGCCCTTGTCCGCGACGCCGAGCGCCAGAAGATGTCGAAGACTAAGGGCAACGTCATCGATCCCATTGAGATCGTCCAGAAGTACGGGACGGATGCCGTCCGGTTTACCCTCGCGGCCATGGCCTCGCCCGGCACCGATATCGCCTTCAGCGAAGCCCGCACCGAAGGCTACCGCGCCTTCGCCAACAAGATCTGGAACGCCGCGCG
>JASHUR010000143.1 GCA_030039895.1 Acidobacteriaceae bacterium
GAAGCCCGCCCGCATGCTGCTCCGGTACTGCAATCAGGTTGGCCTTCTCGATGCCGCCCGCATCCACATACCCCACACGCCGCGTATGCCATCCACACCTCTTGAGGAGCCGCTCCGCATACGCAATCACCGGCACATTGGACATTGCCGAGGCGCTCGGTATCCCCACCAGGTCGCGTAATACATCCGCAGGATTCACCATGCCTCACGCAACCCTTCGCCCCGCTACATACACCTGCGGTCTCATGGGAGCCGCAACATAATACGCAATCTCCCGATAGTCCCTGAACTCGTGAATCACAAAATCCGCCTGTTTGCCCGGCTCCAGCGATCCAACCTCGTCCGCCATGTCCAGGCTCGCCGCCGCGTTCATCGTCGCCCCTACAATCGCCTCTGCGGGCAGCATCTTCATGTAAAGCGCCGCCAGCGAAATCACAAAGGCCATCGACGTCATCGGAGACGACCCCGGATTAAAGTCCGTCGCCAGCACCGGAGCCAGTCCCGCCTCAATCATCGCCCGCGCGTCCGGATACTTGCTCCGTCCCAGCGCAAACACTGAGCCCGGAACCAGCACCGGCTGCACGCCCGCCGCCTTCAGCGCATCGATCCCCGCTCGCTCCGTATATTCCAGATGGTCCGCCGTCGTCGCGCCCACCTCCGCCGCCAGTTGTGCGCCCCCATCCGACGCGAACTGCTCCACATGCATCCGCAGCCCGAACCCGCGTCGCTTCGCCGCTGTCAGAATCACCCGCGCCTCATCCACTGTGAATGCATGTTCATCGCAGAACACATCGCAGTACTGCGCCAGCATGTGCCCGGCAACCGCAGGCAACATCTCTTCCGTCACCAGCCGAACATAGCCCGCACGGTCCTGCTTGAACTCCGGTGGAACCACATGCGCCGCCAGCACCGTCGCAATCATTCGCAGCGCCGTTCGCTCTTTCAGCTCCGCAATCACCCGCAAAATCTTCAGCTCCGACTCCACCGTCTGCCCATAGCCGGACTTCGCCTCAATCGTCGTCGTCCCGCCGCGCAGGAACCAATCCGCATGGCGCAGCGCCGCGTCGGCCAGTTCTGCCTCGCTCGCCTCGCGCGTCTTCCTTAAGGTGGAGACAATCCCTCCACCCGCAGCAGCAATCTCCTGGTAGGTCTTGCCGCCCACGCGCTGCACAAACTCCGAAACGCGATCGCCGCCGAACACCAGATGCGTATGCGCATCCACAAATCCCGGCATCACCACGCGCCCGCCCGCGTCCACCACCTCAATCCCAGCCGGGAAACGCGCCCTTAGATCGTTGTAGCTGCCAACCTCCGCAATGCGCCCATCCAATACCAGCAGCGCCGCATCTTTTTTGATTCCGAGCTCCTGCAACTCACGCCCAACTCGCGCCCGCGCAGGCCCTGCCAAAGTCACAAGCTCGCCGCAGTTCACCACCGCAACGCTCGCGCCCTTATCGCCCATTGCGCTGCGCCCGCGCGCACTCTTCTCGCTCATCATGGTTGTCCGCTTGCCTGCCGCGCCCTACTGCTGCCGAACTGTGGCTGAATAGATATTCGCCGTCGACAGCCGCACATTCACCAGCGGAACACCGCCCGGCGCGATCCCCGCAAAGTGGTAGTCGATCGCATCCGCCGATCGCAGGTCGCGCAGTCCGGCAATTCGTTCTTTGTGGTCATCGGCAATGGTCAGTTTATAGATCGGCTGACCAGTCTCCACAAAATCATGGAAGAAGATCGCCGTGCCATCGTGAGACCATACCGGATCGGCAATGTTCTGTTGTGCCAGCATCCGCCAGGTCTTCGTGGCTGTGTCATACAGCATCAGTTTGGTCTGGTCCAATGACAACGCTGCAATGTACCGCCCATCCGGCGACCAGCGCGGGCTGAATAAGCCCTCCGATCCGGGCAATTCCCGCACCTGTTTCGTCTTCAGGTCCAGCAGATAAATCGCCTTCGGCCCCGGCTCCGCCGACATCAACTGAGGAAGCCGCCCAAACACAATCGTCCTGCCGTCCGGCGACCAGCTCGGGTCGGCTTCGTTGCGGTCCTCATTCAGCAGCGGCTGCAAGTGTCCTCCCTCCATGTCCACGCTATACAGTCGCCACACGCTGCCCGGCTCCCGGGCCATCAGCGCAAGCTCACTGCCGTCCGGGCTCCAGTGCATCATAAAAACCTGCATCGGCTTCGCCGTCAGTTGAATGCGCTGGCTGCCATCCATGCGGCTGCGCCACAGGGTGCCGTCGTCTTCCTTCACCCACGCCACCCACTTCTCGTCCCGCGAGAATATCACCGTGCGCGCGTTGCTCAGGTTGTTCGCGTATGGAACAAAGGTGGCGCTCTTCGCGTCATATCCCAGCAACTCAGACCGTGTATTCAGCCCGATGAAGAAAAGCTTATCGCCGCTCCGCGATGTAATCGGGGCCTGAAAGCTCAGCGGCCCATTCGTAATCTGTACCGGCTTACTGCTGCCAACCAGCCCCGTGTCTTCCTCGATCTGCCAAATGTTGCTGTCCCCGTTCCGCGTCGATTGGAAGACGAAATAGCGCCCGTCCGCTGTCCAGCTTCCGCAGCACTCCGCCGGAGGATTGTTCCATCCCGGCAGCAGCGGATGCTGGTCCTTTCCATTGGCGGCAATCTCCCACAACGACGTCGTATGGTTCTCGCTGTTCAGCAGCGTAAAGCGCAGCACCCTGCCGTCAGGCGACCACCGCAGCCAGAATGCCCGCCCCGGAAGCGTGGCAAACTTCCTGACCCCGCTCCCATCCTCTGCGGCGATGTACAGATCGTTGTCCTCCGCATACAGGATGTGCTTTCCATCGGTCATCCACGTTGCGTCATGCGCCAGCACTCCCGGAATCCGCCGCGCAGCCCCTCCAATCGTGGGCACAATCCACAGCGCCTGCTCCGGGCCTGTCGCCAGATGATTCCGCAACAGCAGCTCCGAGCCATCCGGCGAAATGTCACCCAGGGACGGCGCAGCAATCTCCGCAGGGACGCCCAGCATGCTCGTCTCGCCATCCGCAATCAGCGCCTCGGCCATTTGCGAACGACCATCCTCAATTTCCGAGAAGTAAATCCGCGATCCGTCCGTTGCCGTTCCCGGCAGGCTCTCAAATTGAGGGTCGCCCGGCGAAACTCGCCCGGAAAAAGTCACCTGAGTAATGAAAGGAGGAGGCGCTGCGTCGAAGGCGGTCCGCAGTCCCATGAGGTATGCCAGCCCAACGAGCGCAATCCCGATCAACGCACTCGCCGCCCACCACAGCCATCGCATTGGCCGTGTCCGCACCAAAGGCGCCGCCGGCGCGCTTGCTTCCTCAGGATGCTCGGCTCCGGGAGTTCTCGCCGCAGAAGCATCTGCGGCCGTTACCGGGGCA
>JASHUR010000144.1 GCA_030039895.1 Acidobacteriaceae bacterium
TGCGAAATCCATGAAGTCAGACCGATGGCGTGTTCGTGGTATACGTCGTGGTTTGTGGAAGAATGCGTGATTCGGCAGCAGGCAGGGATCGCTCACTCCAAGATTCATGCGGATCCGGCGCGGACTGTGGCGTACGATGCAGTTCGCAAGGGAATGGTGGAGGGTCTTGCAGGGGCGATTCCCGGCGCGGGCGAAGCAATGCTTGAGCTGATAGCGGCAGTAACTGATGCGCTGGATTGGGACAACCCGGAGTCGGAATGGCTGGCCGGGAAGCCGATTTTTGCGAAGGCGCACATTTCGGAAAAGGGCGATTGAAGAGCTTTCCAGCAAAACCATGCTTGTGACGCGCTTGTATTTCTAGAAGCTGCGCACGACGCCTGGCTGGAAGAGGCTGCGGACCGATCCATACTTCGATGAATCGTTCCGCATAGGCTATGGGTTGCGCCTCTCAGGGGCTCAGGTTGGGGAGAAGCTCTTCCAGATCCGGGGTGGTCAAAGCGCCATGCCGCCGGAGACTTCGATTCGTTGTCCGTTGATCCAGCGATTCTCGTCAGAAAGAAATGCCGCGATCATGGGCCCGATATCGCCGGGCACGCCGGCGCGGCCCAGCGCTGTCATGTCCGGTCTGAAGTTTCACGGGCCAGCTGTTCGATCCACGCTATTGTAGTTGTCGTCGGCACGCCCATCGCTGCATTCGAGATGTCCTCCCACGCCTCCCAGGTGGCAATGCGCTCCGCGTAGGCGGCGCGCGCCCTGGGCAGAATCGCGGTGCCGAGCCCGAGCCGCAGGGGCGGATTCTCCGCGTCCACGAGCTTGAGAATGGCCTCCGCTGTGGCCTGAGGATCGCCGCGTTCCAGGTTGGCGAGGTGCGTCAAGAACTGCTTTCGGAAGTCCGCGTAAGGCTCGAGGACGTTTGCGAACTCGGCGGACTTGCCGAAATCGGTTGCGTAGGCGCCGGGCTCGACCAGCGTGACTTTGATGCCGAACGCACGGACTTCCTGCGCCAATGATTCATGCAGCGCTTCCACTGCCCACTTCGTGGCGCAGTAGAAGCCGATGAGCGGCAGGGCCGTAATCCCGAGACCGCTCGAAACACCGAGAATGTGTCCGCTGCCCTGCATCCGCAGCAGAGGCATAGCTGCCCGCAGCACCCGAACCATGCCGAGGTAGTTTGCGTCGAAGAGCTCGCGGACCTGCTCGTCGCTCGCCTCCTCGGTGGCCGCGAACAGGCCCGTGCCGGCATTGTTCACAAGAACGTCGAGCGTGCCGAAGTGCGCGTATGCCTGCCGTACAACCTGCTGGACCTGTTCAGAATTGGTTACGTCGAGGGCCAGGGGAAGGACGGCATCGCCGAAGCGTGCCGTGAGGTCGGCGACGTCGTCGAGCTTGCGGGCGGTTGCGGTGACCTGATCGCCCCGCGTGAGCGCGGCTTCAGCCCAGATGCGGCCAAAGCCGCGCGAGGCGCCGGTGATGAACCATGTCTTCTTCATATTGATTCCTCTGTAATTGTCTGTGTTGAGTTTGGCTTGCATACAGTGTCTTTGTCACTTTGCTTAGACCTGCGAATATTGCATGTTCGCGAGATCGGTGAGGAGCGTAGGGCCGGTGGGGTTCCAGCCAAGCCGCTTTTGTGTCAGGGCGCTGGAAACAATGAGGTTTCTTTGCGTAAACATGGCGAGGAATCCAAAATGGGCCGGCGCTTCCTCCGGAGAGATGGAGACCACCGGGACTTTCAAGCCCTGGCCAATGACTTCAGCAATGTCCCGGAGCGGCACTCCCTCTTCAGCGACGGCGTTATACCTAGCGCCCGCTTCCTGCTTTTCCAGAGCCAGCCTGTAAAGGCGGGCCGTATCGAGCACATGCGCGGCGGCCCAGCGATTGAGACCATCGCCGACGTATGCCGATACGCCCTTTTGGCGGGCGAGAGCAACGAGGTGGGTGATGAGGCCCTGTTTGACTGTGTTGTGTACCTGCGGAAGGCGCACCGCCGATACGTTCACACCACGCTCCAGGAACGAGAGGCCCGTCGGTTCGGAAGAGCGGGGAAGCGAGTCGGAGGGGGGAATCGCTGGATCCTCCTCGGTTGCAGGGCGGCCCTGCGCCAGCGCCGCGGCTCCGCCCGTGACGAGCAGGGGGCGGTGAGAGCCTTCGAGCACGCCGCCGATGGCTTCGATGGCGCGCTTGTCGATCTCGCAGCTTTCCGCGAACCTCGACCAGTCGTGCTGAAAAGCGGTGTGGATTACTGCGTCAGATTGGGCTGCGCCGGCGCGGATGCTCTCGAGGTCTTGAAGATGACCGCGATGGACCTGGGCGCCGGCAGCGGCGAGCGATTTTGCGCCGGCATCGGTGCGGGCAAGACCGAGAACCTGATGGCCCGCGCTGATGAGTTCGGGAACAAGAGCAGAACCGATGAAGCCTGTGGCTCCGGTGACGAAAACACGCATTGTTTTCTCCTTGTGGTGGTTCTAATAAGATTGGCGGATCAGCCCGGCTGGGATTGACGGGCCGGGGCGCGACCGGTAAAAGTGGAGACAGTCTCCGAATTAGTAGATAAACGGAGGAAGTCTCCGGTTGCAAGATTTTTTGCAGATGGCGAAGAAAAGCTCAAAACCCGTCAAGCGAAGGCCGCGCGCGGATGCGCAGCGGAACCGCGAGCGGATTCTGGAGGCAGCGAAGGAGGCGTTTACCCGGTATGGCGCGGAGGCCAGCCTGGACGATATTGCGAGGCAGGCGGGAGTGGGAGCGGGGACGCTGTACCGGCATTTCCCGACGCGGGATGCGCTGATCGAGGGAGTCTACCGCAACGGGGTGGAACAGCTGGCGGCGGCGGAGCGGAGATTCACTGCGACGATGTCTCCAATTGAGGCATTGCGGGCGTGGATGCTGCTGTTTGTGGACCATATTGCGGCGAAGCACATTATTGCTCCGGCGCTGAACAGTGTGGCCGGAGGGCCTA
>JASHUR010000145.1 GCA_030039895.1 Acidobacteriaceae bacterium
GAGGGCCGCGCTGACTGGAAGCCGCACGAGAAGTCGATGGATCTGGGCCACTTGGCGTCATTGTCGGCCACGATGCCTGGGTGGATTGCGATGATGATTGATCGTGACGAGCTGGCTCTGGATGATCCTGCGAACGAGCACCTGAAGACCAAGCCTGCCTATTCCAGAGCGGAATTGGCGCGGCTGCTGGATGAAAACGTGACCAACGCCCAGAAAGCCCTGAAGGGCACGACAGAGGAGCACTTAAAGAAGCACTGGCGGCTGATGCTGGGAGGAAAGGCAATCATTGATCAGCCCCGTTATGAGGTGATTGCCGATACGTTCTGCCATCTGGGACACCATCGCGGGCAGCTTACGGTCTACATGCGGCTGCTGGGCGCAAGCGTTCCGGCGATCTACGGGCCCTCTGCCGACGAGTTTGAGTCCCCAGCTCCCCGGAACCAACCTGTGCCAGAACTCGTAGTATAGGGTGCGAGGTAAGCATCCATGCTGAAGTTCCTGCTATGGTGTCTACTGCTTGTGTTTTGCTGGCCACTGGCGCTGCTGGCTCTGGTGGCCTATCCCTTTGTCTGGCTGCTGCTGCTTCCCTTCCGGCTGGTGGGTATTGCGGTTGAGGGCGCACTGGAATTGGTCGCCGCAATTATCTTCCTTCCCGCGCGGCTCCTGCGCGCAATCTAATGCAGGCCGGATTCCCGTAGCACTGCTCGAAGAAGATTTCGCAGAATTTTTGGTACTGTAACAGGCAGCGTTGCGGCTGCTTGTTGTATGCCCAGCGCCGGGAGGAATCGTTGCAGGCCTGGGCGCAGATGAATCCGGACGAGCGGCGCTCCCGGCTGCACCTTCATCCCCGCTTTCATAGCCGCGTCCTGCCCGACGATCGCGACATTACTGTCTATTTGCCTGCCGGTTACGACGATGACACTGACCGTCGCTACCCGGTTCTCTACATGAATGACGGTCAGAATCTGTTTGACGAGGAGGCAGCGTTTGTCCGGGGGCGAACCTGGAAGCTGGCCGAGTCCGCAGACACTGCCATCGCTTCCGGAGAGGTTGAACCCCTGATTGTTGTGGGTGTCGCCAATGCGGGCGAGCGGCGGCTGGCCGAGTACACCCCTACGCACGACTGGAAGATGGGCGGCGGCGAGGCGGACAAGTATGGGCAAATGCTGATTGATGAACTATTGCCCTACATTGCGGCGAACTACCGGGTACTGCAAGGTATGGCAAGCACGGGGCTGGGCGGCTCGTCACTGGGGGCGCTGGCAGCACTTTATCTGGGACTGAAGCATGCGGACATCTTCGGCCGACTGGCGGTGCTTTCGCCTTCCGTCTGGTGGAACCACCGGGTCCTTGTGAGCCTGGTGGGAGAGATGGCTCCGAGAACTGGACCCCGCCCTAAGATATGGCTGGATATTGGCGAAGGTGAAGGGCGGCGGGCCGTCGCGGACACGGAGATGCTGGAGCGGCGGCTGCGGTCAAGGGGTTGGCGGCCGGGAGTGGAGTTGAGCTATTGGCAGATTCCCGGAGGAACGCACGACGAGGCTGCCTGGGCGGCTCGGGTACGACCCATGCTGCGATTTCTCTTCCCCGCCCCGGTTGGGGCGCCCTAAGTCACGGAGACGCCCTGTTTTGGGCACTTTTCGGCTATACTTGTTGAAGCACTTTGAAAGGATTTCGTCTGTGTTAATGATTCGTCTGGCGCGTTTTGGAGCGCGCAAACAGCCTTACTACCGCGTTGTGGTGATCGAGAAGGACCGCGCCCGCAACGGCCGCTCCATTGAGGTTGTGGGCACCTATAATCCCCGGACCAGCCCGGCCTCGGTTGATCTCAAGCGAGACCGCATCGACTACTGGACCGGCAAGGGAGCCCAACTCTCTGACCGGGTGGCCAAACTGGTTGCCAATCAGCCGGCCCCCGCCGCGGCCTAGCCTTCTTTGCCCATTGCGGAGAAACACTTCCGCGATTCATGTCACATTATCAATAAGAGCGCTAATGTTATTTCTTTGCCGGGACAGAGAGAAAGAATTTTCTCTGTTTTCTGTCTCCGGTTATTGGTAATATGACGCGAGCCCGAGAGTGAAACACCCACGTCCTCAAGGGGGGCAAGGCAATGACTTACGAAGAACGGCCCGATGACATGCAGGAGCTGGTGACCGAAATCGCCCGCGCCCTGGTGGACGAGCCGAATGCTGTTATCGTCGAAGCGGTGAAACGGCCGGAGAACACGGTTCTACGGCTGCGTGTTGCACCATCTGATGTTGGCAAGGTAATCGGCAAGCAGGGCCGCACCGCGCGGTCCATGCGAACCATTCTGGGAGCGGTGAGTATGAAATATCATCACCGCTACACGCTCGACATCCTTGAAGAAGATAAGCAAGGAATTCAGGTGCAGAATGGTGCGGCTTGAAGCATAAGCCATGACGCTGCGGACGCCGGCAGGCGGGCCATGGGTTATCTTGGCTCAGCTTGTTCGCCCGCAGGGGCGGCATGGTGAGATTCTGGCTGACATTCTTACCGACTTCCCAGAGCGCTTTGCTGAACGCAAGCGGCTCTATCTGGTTTCATCAGAAACCAGTCCTACATACGTGCGCGAAATGACGCTTGAGAACCACTGGCTCCACAAGGGCCGGGTGGTGCTGAAGTTTGCCGGAATCGACTCGATCCACGACGCGGAAACCCTGCGCGGATTAATGGTGGCGATCCCTGAGACCGAGCGGGCAGCGCTGCCTGAGGACGCGTTTTACATCAGCGACCTGGTTGGCTGCGAAATCGTGGACGTGAGTACAGCTTCAACTACGGTTGGCATAATCACGGACGTTGATCGCGACGCCGGGGTACTCACGGTGAAGCGGCCGAGGGGGGGAGAAGTGCTGATTCCCTTTGCCAAGGCATATCTGGTTAGGATGGATCTAAAGGGAAAGCGCATTGAGATGCGCCTCCCGGCTGGCCTGCTGGACATTAATGCACCCACGACCGACGAAGAGCGGCGCGAGATGGAAGAGTCCGGGGGAGTAGAAGGCGGCAAAGAATAGGTATCAATGCGGTTTGACATCATCACCATCTTTCCGGAGTTTTTCAACGGCATCTTCAGCCACGGCGTGGTGAAGCGCGCGATCGCCAACGGTCTGGTCGACGTGCAGACTCACGATCTGCGCAATTTTACGCATGACAAACACCGTACGGTGGATGACCGTCCCTTTGGCGGCGGGGAAGGAATGGTCCTAAAGCCGGAGCCTCTGATGGAAGCGGTGGAGTCGATGGGCCTAGCTGCAAAACGCGAACGAGATGCGAGTCGCGAGCAAGTGATTCTGCTTTCTGCACAAGGCGCAAAGTTTACGCAGAGTGTTGCGCGGGAGCTGGCCGGGCTGGAGCGGCTGGTGCTGCTGTGCGGGCGCTATGAAGGCGTGGACGAGCGTGTGAATGAACTGGCCTGTGACCGTGAGCTCTCGATCGGGGACTATGTGCTATCGGGAGGCGAACTGGGCGCGGCAGTCATTGTGGACGCCACCATGCGCCTGTTGCCGGGCGTTCTGGGTAATGAGGCGTCCAGCACATTTGAGAGCTTTGGTCGGGCAGACGAGGAGTTTGCGGGGGATGAAGATGGTTCGCCACGCTCGACGCATGGCGCCGGAGGGTTGCTCGACTATCCGCACTACACGCGTCCGGCGGAGTTTCGCGGACTGGCAGTCCCGGAGGTGCTGGCGGGCGGCGATCATGCAGCCATCCGGCGCTGGCGGCGCGAACGCGCGCTCGAAAAGACGCTGCGGAACAGGCCGGATCTGCTCGAAAAAGCTGAGCTTTCACGCGAAGATCGTGAAATCCTCGCGTGGCTGAAATCCGCCCGGTGAATGCAGCAAAAATGCCCATTTCCGTGTAAACTAAAAGCTCTGAATCAATTCCCAGGAAAGTACTATGTCTATTCATCCAGTCATGCAGCGGCTTGCCGATAAGTTGAATCGCACCGACCTGCCCGCCTTTGCCGCGGGCGACACGGTGCGCGTGCAGGTCAAGATCAAGGAAGGCGATAAAGAGCGCCTTCAGGCATTTGAAGGCATTGTGATCGCCCGCAAGAACGGGCCACAAGGCAGCTTTACCGTCCGCAAGATGAGCTTTGGACACGGCGTCGAGCGCATCTTCCCCTTCAACTCGAAGGTGGTGGACAAGGTCGAAAAGATCCGCTCGCACAAGGTCCGTCGCGCACGCCTGTTCTACCTCCGAGGACTTCGCGGCAAGGCTGCGCGTCTGCAGGAAATCGAGCGCGCGTAAGGTATTCCATCAAACGCCCCGGTTCGCATCGACCGGGGCGTTTGTGTGTGCGTTACACTGCATTTGATGCCGCGCGCTACTCGCACTCCTGACACATTTTCGCTGGAAGCGCCCGAGATCCAGGACAACGTTGCGACGGTTTCGGCAGCGACGCTCAAGATGCGGATGCTTCGCTCGCTCGCCTGCGGGAACAAATATGAAAAGGCCGCCCGCGAGCAGGGCGCAACCTGCATTGCCGGAGTCGACGAAGTTGGCCGAGGTGCACTGTTCGGCCCGGTCGTCGCCGCGGCAGTTGTCCTTCCACCCGATACCAGAATTCGCGGCTTGCGGGATTCCAAACAACTGCTCCTTGAGGAGCGCGAACGGTTGGCAAAGATCATCGAGCGCAAGGCCCTGGCTATTGCCATCGAAGAGGTGGATGCAGAGACAATCGACCGCGTCAACATCTACCAGGCTACCCGCATGGCCATGACTGCCGCGATAAAGAAGCTTGCGTGCGCTCCCGATCATCTATTGATTGACGCCATGATTCTCGATCTGGACTGCGCGCAGACCAGCATCATTTATGGGGACTCGCTGTCCATCTCGATTGCCGCGGCTTCCGTGATTGCCAAGATCCATCGTGATGGTCGCATGCGCGAACTGGACGGCATTTATCCGCAATACGGGCTGGCGTCACACAAGGGCTACGGTACGCCGGAACACTTGGCGGCACTCGAGCGGTATGGCCCATGCCCTATGCATCGCAAAAGCTTCAGGCCCGTAGCGCAGACTTCACTGCCATGGGACGACGCAATTTCTAATTGAGGATTCCTTTGCCGTATCGCCTGCTTTGCATCACCGCACATCCTGACGACGAGAGTGGCGCCTTTGGTGGTGCGCTGTTAATGGCGCATCGCGACGGCGTCGAGACCCACCTGCTTTGCCTGACCGACGGCCAGGCGGCACACTTTCGCGGGGGCGTGGAGGACGACGCCGAGCTGGGACGGAGGCGCCGCGCCGAGCTGGCAGAGGCCTGCGACCTGTTGGGCGTGACACGGCATGAAGTACTGCACTATCCCGATGGCGAGCTTCCGCGTCAGGACTTCTACACCATGGCAGGAGAGATGACGGCGCGCATCCGTGCAATTCGCCCACAGGTCATTCTGACCTTTGGCGGCGACGGCGGCGTGAATCTTCACCGCGACCATACGATGGTGTCAGCAGCTGCTACAGCAGCATTTCATTGGGCTGGGCGTCAGGAGTTTTTCCCAGAGCAGGGTCTTGCTCCTTACACACCGCAGAAGCTGTACTATTCCAGCACCCCCTTTGTTGCCGTGCGCAATCACCCGGAGTACTCCGGCGCGCCCACCGCGCCCTGGTCGCTTTCGCTCGATCTGGGCGAGTTCGCAGAGCGAAAAATGCAGGCCTTTCTACAGCACAGTTCTCAGGCTGGTGTTCTTACGCGGGTGAAGGGTATCTTCGATGCGCACCTCTCCCGGGAGCGCTATCTTCTCGCCGCAGCACGGGGACTCATCAGCATTACTGGCGATACGAGTATGTTTGCGGGAGTCGAAGAGTAAATACGCTCAGGAGCCTGTACCGCGCAGTACAACTTCGGCGGTCTCGGCAAGAATCCTCAGATCCAGCCAGAAGCTCCAGTTCTCCACATACGCCGTATCG
>JASHUR010000146.1 GCA_030039895.1 Acidobacteriaceae bacterium
CGCTCTTCAATCAGAGCCTCTTCAATCTCCTTGGTAAACATGCCCTTCGTGCCCACCTGCGCAAAGCTCACGCTCTGCATCGCGTCACCCGTCGTGCGGATGATCTCAATCGCGACCTCGTGCCCCTGCTCGCGCAGCCGCGCTGCAATGTGATTCGCCTGCCACAGCGCCAGCTGCGATCCGCGCGAACCAATCCGAAGAGTTGAGGAATGTACCATCAGTGTTTGGAAATCAGCGATTCGGGTTCGCCGCTCTTGCCCGCAGACTCCGCCGGAGGCGCATCAGCGTCAGGCGCACTCTGTTCCTGAGCCGCATTGCCGGCATCTTCACGCCCTCCCTGGCGCTGGAAGGCCGATCGAATCAACTCGACCGCCGCGGTATCTCCCTCCCGCGCCGCCGCCTTTAGCGTTTGCAAGGGCTGGTGCAGAAATTTGTTCATCAGGCCTCGCGTGATCGACTCAATCACCTCGAGTTGCGAAGGCGTAAGCGACCGCAGCCGCCCGTGATTACGCCGCAGCTCGGCCTGACGCATCTCCTCTGCCGCTGCCTGTAAATCCACCAGCGTTGGGACCACATCCAAAACCTCGACCCGCTTCTGGAAGCGAACCACTTCCTGCTCCAGTATCGCCTCTGCCCGCATGGCCTCGCTGCTCCTGCTGGCCAGGTTCGACGCCGCAACCGACTGCAGGTCGTCAATGTCGTAGAGAAAGATCCCTTCCAGCCGGTTGATCTCAGGATCAATGTCCCGTGGCACTGCAATATCGATCAAAAACATCGGCCGGTTCCGCCGGCGGTGTAGAAACTGCTGCGCATGTGGCGTGCGAATCAAAAACTCCGGCGAACCAGTCGAAGTAATCAGAATGTCCGCTTCATCAGCGCGTGCGTACAGGTCATCAAACCGCACCACATGTGCTTCAAACTTCTGGGCCATACGAACCGCTCGCTCATGTGTGCGGTTTGCTATCAACAACGACCGCGCACCCTGTTGCATCAGGTGCCTCGCGGCCAGCTCGCTCATCTTGCCCGCTCCTACCAGCAGCACGCGCTTGCCCTCAAGCGATCCGAATATCTTGCGCGCCAGATCCACCGCAACCGACGCAATCGAAACCGAAGACGCGCCAATCAGGGTCTCCGACCGCACCTTCTTTGCCGCGGTAAACGCGCTCTGCAGCAACCGCTCCAGCGCCGGCCCAACCGCCCCTACCGACCGCGCCGCCGAATATGACTCCTTGACCTGCCCCAGAATCTGCGGCTCGCCCACCACCATTGAGTCCAGGCTGGACGCTACCCGAAATAAATGCCGCACGGCCTCCGCATCCCGGTACGCATAAAGGTGCGGCTGCAGCGTCTTCTCATCTATTGAGAAATGCTGGTTCAGATACTTCGACAGCTCAGGATCATCCCCGTCATGGCAGATCAGCACCTCCACCCGGTTGCAGGTGGAGAGAATCAGCCCCTCCCGAATTCCCGGGTGCGACAGCAGTGCTTGCGTCTCCGCAGCAAGGTTCTCCGGGGCAATCGCCAGCCGCTCGCGCAGCTCCACCGGCGCGGTTTTATGATTCAGACCTGTAAGCAGGATCTTCATGGCGCGCTGAACCTGTGGACCGAGCTGAAAACATTCGCCGCCCACACACTTAACATTGCCAGAAATACCAGAGACGAAATGTACACCGCCCTTAACCCGCGCAACCCCTTACTGCGCCGCACAAACAGCAGAACTACGTACAGCCCCCACATCAGAAATGAAAGCCATATCTTCGGATCTGCAAAATACCTTGCGCCGTAAATCTCCTGTGCAATCAGCGATCCGGCGAAGAGCCCAATCGTCAATCCACAAAAGCCCAGCACCAGCGTCGTCTGCGCAATCTGGTCCATCGTTTCCAACGGCGGCAGCCAGTTAAGAAAGCCGGGTGAGCGCTTGTTCTTAAGCCGTCGCTCTTGGATTAGATACAGCAGACTCGCCGTAAGGCTGAAAATTAGTGCAGCATACGCAGACAGCAGACCCGTAATGTGCACGAACAGCCACCCGCTCCGAATCATCGGCGACTTGAAGGCATATTTGTCCAGGCCCAGAGATGGTACCACCGTGAGCAACAACGCCAAGGGCAGCGCAAAAACCCCGAACGAAAGCGTCCGGTAGCGCCATAAAATCAACAAAAATGCGGTTGTAATCAGCAGCGCCAGCATCGACTGCACTTCGTGCATCCCGGCCGGCATCCAGCGGTGCGCATCGGCCAACATCTCCGTGCATGAGACCCCGTGAAATAGCCACGCGATTATGGCCAGGGATACGGATAGCCGCTTCCATTGCGGTCGATTGCCGAAAACCGCAGCTAGAGTCGCTACGGAAGCTAGCCCGTACAGAACCACCGCAACTCGAAGCCATACCAGGAACATGCGTACCTTAAAAGCGCAATCGTATCACCTAGTATAGCGTTGGTTCTGTGCGGGATGACACAGCCCGAAGCGGGCCCGCTTGAATGACTCGCCCCCTGCGACCAACGGAAGCGGTCCCGAACGCTTACCCTTGACAGGCGCCCGGAGGGCGCGTCTGCGTGGATGGCCGCCCCCAGGACTACACGCCAATATGACCTTCGCGGTATGCTGGCGTATCCGTGCCAGAAATTCATCCATCGCAGGACTCCGCAACGCAAACTCCGCTCATGCGCCAATATTGGGCTGCCAAGCGCCAGCATCCCGACGCCCTGCTCTTCTTCCGGATGGGGGACTTCTACGAGCTCTTCTTCGACGACGCAAAGACCGCCTCACGAGAGCTGCAAATTACCCTCACCGCCCGTGACCGGGAGCGCACCGTGCCTATGTGCGGCGTCCCCTGGCACGCAGCCGAAGGCTACATCTCCCGTCTGCTCCGCAAGGGCTTCCGCGTCGCCATCTGCGACCAGCTTGAGGACCCCAAACTCGCCAAAAAGATCGTCCGCCGCGACGTCACCCGCGTCCTCACCCCCGGCACCGCCATTGACCCCTCGCTTGAGTCGAGCCAGAACAACTACCTTGCCGCCGTTCACTTTGCCTCAGACACCATCGGCCTTGCCTACCTCGATCTCTCTACCGGCGACTTCCGCGCGACCGAATTCACCGGCGCGAACGCAGCCGCCGCCTGTGCCGACGAGCTCTCCCGGCTCAATCCCAGTGAGCTCCTCGCAGCATCCAGTGCTCCCATGGGCGACAATCACCCTGTCGCTGCCGAACTTGAGCGCATCCGCACACGCACCGCCGTTGAAGACTGGGCCTTTGCGCCCGACTACTCTGTGCCCCTGCTTGAGCGGCAGCTCGGAGCCGCGTCCCTCGATGGCTTCGGCCTCACCCAGCACGCGGCTGCGGCGATAGCCGCTGGCGTCATCGTTCACTATGTCCGCCACACCCAGCAGAGCAACGCCAGCCACGTCGATACTATCCGCTTTTACGAACGCAGCCAGCACATGCACTTTGATCAGGTCACCGTGCGCAACCTTGAGCTGTTGGAGCCCATCTTTAGCGAATCCGGTGGTGATGCCACTCTGTTCCGCACCGTCGACTGCCTCCGCACTCCTATGGGCAAGCGCATGCTGCGCGCCGCCATCCTGCACCCCTTGCTCGACCCTAGCCAGATCCAGCGGCGCTATCAGGCAGTCGCAGCCGCAAAGCAGGACCTCATCGTACGGGAGCAACTCCGGCACTCCCTCGGTAGCATCCTTGATCTTGAACGTCTGCTCGCGCGCATCTCGCTCGACAGCGCAGGCCCACGAGATATTCTTGCTCTCGCCGCATCGCTCCGCTCTCTTCCCGAGATCAAATACAGCATCGCCCAACTCCAGAGCGACTTCTGGCAGTCAGCTCATGCCGGCCTCGACGTTCTCGACGACCTCTACGCGGTCATCACCGCAACCCTCATATCCGAGCCTCCGCTCACCCTCGCCGAGGGCGGAGTCATCGCCTCAGGCGTTGACCCTGAGCTGGACGAGCTCCGCGCGATCGGTCACAGCGGCCGCTCCTCCATCGCTGCCATTGAGGAACGCGAGCGCAAGCGCACCGGCATCCAGTCGCTTAAGGTGCGCTTCAACTCGGTCTTCGGCTACTACATCGAGATCACCAAATCCAATCTCGCCAGCGTACCCTCCGACTATGAGCGCAAACAGACCCTCGTCAACGCCGAGCGCTTCACTACCCCCGAACTCAAGGACTACGAAGTCAAGGTCCTTACCGCGCAGGAGCGCAGCGTCGAGATCGAAAAGCGTATCTTCGCCGACCTACGCAAACAAGTGATGGAAAACTCCGGGCGCATCCGCAAAACCAGCGCTCTGGTCGCGGAAATCGACCTGATATTAAATTTCGCCCACCTCGCCGCGCTCAGGAACTACACCCAGCCCATCATTGAGCCCACCCCGGTCCTCGAAATCATCGGCGGGCGTCACCCGGTCATCGAACACCTCATGGATGAAGCAGGCACAGGCCGTTTCGTCCCCAACGATCTATATCTCGACACAAGCTCCGCATGCCTTTTGCTGCTCACCGGTCCCAACATGGGCGGCAAATCCACCTATCTGCGGCAGGCTGCGCTGCTCACAATCCTCGCGCAAATAGGCTCATTCGTCCCGGCCGAACGCATGCGCTTCGGGATCGTCGACCGCGTCTACACCCGCATTGGAGCCAGCGACAACGTCGCCCGCGGACGCTCAACCTTTATGGTGGAAATGACCGAGACGGCCACCATCCTCAACACCGCAACACCGCAATCCCTCATCCTTCTCGACGAGATGGGCCGCGGCACCTCCACCTTCGACGGGCTCGCGCTGGCATGGGCCACGGTTGAGTTTCTGCACGCCCATGTCGGCGCGCGCACGCTCTTCGCCACGCATTACCATGAGCTCACTATCCTCGCAGAGCAGCTTGAGCACCTCAAGAACCTCCGCGTCGCAGTCAAAGAGTCGCCACAAGGCATTGTCTTCCTTCATACCATTGAGGAAGGCCCCGCCAACAAGAGCTACGGCATCGATGTTGCCCGCCTCGCCGGCCTTCCATCGCAGGTCATCCAGCGCGCCCGTCAAATCCTCAAGCAACACGAGCGCTCCGAGAGGCAGAATGTCGCTGCGGAAACCGAAGCGCCGCTGCAGATGACCATGTTCACGCCTCTCTCGCAGCGCATCCTCGACCGCCTTTCGGAGACCGACATCAATTCCCTCACGCCGCTCCAGGCGCTCAGCCTGCTCGATGAGCTCAAAACCGAAATCAAGGCCGGGAGCAGCACGACATGAACCTCAGAGAACAGGTCGGCCAGCTCCTCATCGTGGGCGTCGAAGGCGCAGAACTGTCTTCCACAGAGCGCGGATGGCTCAGGCTCATGCGTCCCGGCGGCATCATCCTCTTCCGGCGCAACATCGAGCAGGCCACGCAGGTCACCAGCCTGCTCCGCGAAGCTACCGAACTCTCCGGTGCGCCGCTCTTCCGCTGCGTCGATCTCGAAGGCGGACTCGTCGATCGCCTCCGTGACCTCATCGCACCAATGCCTTCGCCTGCCGCCGTGTTTGCGTCCGGCAATCCTGCCAATTTCACCCGCCATGGCCGCCTTATCGCGCGCGAAGCCAAAGCTCTCGGCTTCAACGTCGCCCTGGCTCCGGTGCTCGACCTTGCCCTGCCCATTTCGCAATCTGTCATGCGCAGCCGCGTTGTATCGCCGGACCCGGCTGCAGTTGTCACCTATGCCCGGCACTTTCTTGAGGGCCTTGCGGCAGAAAGAATCCTCGGCTGCGGCAAGCATTTTCCCGGTCTCGGAGGCGGCACACTCGACTCCCACCACGCCACGCCGCTCATCGATCGCACCTGGGATGAACTCTGGTCGCGGGACCTCGTACCCTTCCGCGCCTTGGCTGCGCCGCTGCCGATGATGATGGTCTCCCACGCTGGCTATCCCCGCGCAAAAGACAAGCAGCCTGCGTCTATTTCTTGGTTTTGGATTACCAAGATCCTCAGAAAACGCATCGGCTATCGCGGCCTCATCGTCTCGGACGACATGGAGATGGGCGGCATCCTTTCACACACATCGATTGAAGACGCAGCCATCAAAGCCATCCTGGCCGGAACCGACCTCATCGAGATTTGCCGCGACCCGGCTCTCATCCTCAGCGCTTACGAAGCGGTGTTGCGCGAAACCGAACGCTCCGCCGCCCTCAGGCGCCACGTCGCGTCAGCCTGCCGTCGCATCCTCGAAGCAAAGCATCGTCTTCTTGACGCGCGCATGCCGCGCCCTGCCTCGGGTGCACAAATCGACAAGCTTCGTGCGGCCGTCCAAAAATTCTCTGGAGAAATCTAGTGACCGCCCCACGCGCCATGACCGTCGCCGGCATCATGAGCGGGACCTCCGCCGACGGTATCGACGTCGCACTCGCGCGAATCACCCCTTCCACCCTCAACCCCAAAATCAAGCTCCTCGCGCACTACGCAACTCCATATCCATCCGCTCTGCGCAAAGCCGTGCTCGCCGCGATGGACGCGCCGCGGATTTCTACCGCCGAACTCGCGCGCCTGAACTGGCGCCTGGGCCTTGCATATGCTGAGGCCATGCGTTCCGCGCTAAGCGCGCATCCCGTCAAGCTCGACCTCATCGGCTGCCATGGGCAAACCGTCTACCATCAGGCCGTCCCCTCGACCTATGCCGGACGTCGCTTCGCCTGTACCTGGCAACTCGGCGAACCCGCGCTCATCGCATCTGAAATCGGCGTATCCGTCGTCTCCAACTTCCGCCCTGCTGACATGGCTACCGGTGGCCAGGGCGCGCCGCTTGTGCCGCTGCTCGACTACGTTCTCTTTGCCCATCAGAAGCGCGCGCGCATTCTTCAGAACATCGGCGGTATCGGCAATCTCACCATCATCCCCGCGGGCGCTTCACAAAATCAGGTCATCGCCTTCGACACTGGCCCCGGCAACATGGTCATTGATGCCCTCATGACCCGGCTGTTCGATAAGAGATACGATCCCAGCGGGCGCACCGCCGTACAGGGCCGCGTCCTCGAAAAAGTCCTGGCTACCTCGCTCCACAATCCATATTTCAGCCGTCGTCCACCCAGGACCGCCGGACGCGAACAGTTCGGCGCGGCCTTCGCCAGAGACTTTCTTCAAGCCTGCCGCAAAGCAGGAGGCTCCTCGCACGACGCCGTAACAACCGTAACCGCTCTTACTGCGGATAGCATTGTCCTCGCCTGGCGTCGCTTCGCACAGCCTCAGGTTGGCCGCGCTCCCGTCGACTTCATCGTCTCCGGCGGAGGCTCCCGCAACCTAACCATGATGCGCATGCTCCGCGATCGCCTCGAACCCTGCGGTTGCAATGTAATCACCAGCGACCGCGCCGGACTTCCATCGCAGTCCAAGGAAGCCGTAGCCTTCGCTCTGCTCGCCTGGCAAACCTGGCATCACCTTCCCGGAAACATTCCCGCGGCAACAGGGGCCTCGCGTCCTGCCATCCTCGGTGAGATCATCTATGCCTGATCTGCGCCGAACGCTCTGCGTCGTCCTCGCTCTTTTCGCCATTATGCTCTGCGGCTGCGGCCGGTCCACACCTCCCACAAATACGGTGGTTATGCTCATCGAGAACAGCCCGAACAGTCTCGATCCCCGCGTCGGCACAGACGCCGCAGCGGAGCGCATCGACCCGCTCATCTTCGACTCGCTCGTGCAGCGCAATGAGCACTTTGGCCTCGATCCCGATCTCGCACTCAGTTGGCAAACGCCCGATCCGCTCACCTATATCTTTCATCTGCGCTCGGGAGTACATTTTCAGGACGGCCGCCCGCTCACTT
>JASHUR010000147.1 GCA_030039895.1 Acidobacteriaceae bacterium
TACGCGATCGGTTTTCAGTCACCATTCCAACTTGAGCCTGCTCTAGCAAATCGGTCCAAAGCGACCCGTTTCTGCTCTTATACGTTTCCTTAAAAAGCCGGGTGCCCCACATCTCGAAGAGATGTGGGATCAAAGAGCCTCGCTCCGCGAGGCCCGGCAAAAGCACTGGGCTTATCGGGATCCCCGACGCGCGGTCCATGCGCGTTGGGGTGATCTTTAGGCCGGTGAACTCAAATCCGCTCCGCAGGAGCGCACCTTGCTGCCGTCGGCCCCGAGCGAAGCCAAAGGCAACAGCCCAACCACCGGAATAACTCTAACCCGCCGCGGCCATCGCCGGAACCGGACCGCGAGTCGCAACGGTTACCTCTTCCATCACATCGAAGCGCTTGGCGCTTATCTCTCGCAGTTGAGGCAGGCTTTTGATCTGCGCAATAATCGGGCCGGCCAGGTAGTTGTTCAGCGACGCTTCGTCTGCGAACAGATAAATCCCTCCCGCTTCCCGCTCCTGCTCGTTCAACAGCCACACCTTCCACCGCAAACCCGGAACATCCGCAATTGCCTGCGCAACGGAGTCGCACAGCGCTCGATACTCGGCGCTCGAAACATTCAGCTTGAAATTGACTTGTAAAATCGGCATCTTTCCTCCTCCTTCGAAGAGAGATGGACCCGGCCAAATTATAGACCTCCGTAGCGAAACGCGATCATGTCAACGCCCGGACTGGGGTGCCCTGAGCGAAGCCGAACGGGCCAGTCCAAATACCTGCATCATCCCTCCCCGTCCCTACATCTTTTCAGGCAAGGAACCGCCGCATGACCGTCATCAGCAACATCCTTTTCCCCGTCGACTTTTCCCCCTCCTGCGTCGCCATGGCCGCTTACGTCAAGCGCGCCGCCGAGATCTTCTCCGCCAACGTCACGCTCATCCACGTCTTCGACCCCTCCAGCTACAACGGAATGGAGCTTTACTTCCGCCCCGAATTCGTAATCGCGTCCGAACACGAGCAGATCGCAGGCGACCGCCTCCGCGCCTTCCTCGACCACGAATTCCCGCTCTCCCGGTACCCGCGCCTGCTCGCCTCCGGAGACGCCGCCACCCAGATCGCCCATGCCGCCCGCAACGGATTCGACGTCATCATCATGCCCACGCACGCCGGCTCCTTCCGCCGCATGCTTCTCGGTTCTACCGTCGCCAAGGTCCTCGACTCCGCCGACTGCCCCGTGCTCACCGCTCAGCACGCCCTTGAGGTCGCCCCGCGCCCCATCAGGCATCGCGTGTGGCTCTGCACCATCGGCCTCGGCGAGGACTCCGAGCGCGTCCTTGGCTACGCCCGCCAGGCTGCCGAAAAGGCCAACGGACACATCCACCTGGTCCACGCCATCCCCTCCGCGGACCCCGATCTCCCCATCGAGCTCGATCTCGAAGAACAGGTCCAGTCAGAGGAGCGGCAGCAGGCCCGCCTGCGCATCAACGAGCTGCAGCGCCGCGTCGGCCTCAACGCGCCAGTTACAATCGCCGTCGGCCCCGTCAAACGCGCGCTCCTGCACGCCGCCGCCACCATCGATGCCGACGCGCTCGTCATAGGCCGCAGTCCTCAGCCCGGCTCTCAGGGACGCCTCCGCGACCTCACCTACACCATGGTCCGCGACTCACCCATCCCCATTCTCAGCGTCTGACCGCCTCAATCAACTCCAGGTAGGCACGCGCCGTATGCGTCACCACCTCCGGCCTGCCTTCGGCAATCGCCGCGGCATTTACCAGATCTGTGCCCACGCCCAGCGCCCGCGCGCCCGCCTTCAGAAAATCCGCTGCCGTCGCCAGCGTCACGCCGCCCGTCGGAATCAGCTTCAACTCCGGGAACGGCGCCAGCAGCGACTTCAGGTAGCTCGCTCCGCCCATCGCCGAGCAGGGAAACACCTTCACGTAGTCCGCGCCCGCGTGCCACGCCGTGATCACCTCGGTCGGCGTCAGCGCCCCCGGAATCGCAACCTTCCCCATCGCCTTCGTCTTCGCAATCACCTCCGGATGCAGGCTCGGGCTCACCACGAACTCCGCGCCCGCCTCAATCGTCGCCTGCGCCTGCGCCGCGTCAGTCACCGTGCCCGACCCCAGCAGCAGCCGGTCTCCATGCCGCTGCTTCAGCTCGCGCAGCAGTTCAATCGCGCCCGGAACCGTCATCGTCACCTCAACCACCGTCACCCCGCCGGCCATCATGGCATGCACCAGTGCATGCCCTGTCTCAGCCGAACTGGCCCGCAGCACCGGAATCAGCGCCACCCGCTCCAGAATCTTCTTCGTCTCTTCCGCCATCCCGCCTCCTACCGCTCAATCCTCGCCGAGCTGCCCTTCATCACGCGCTCCACCTCCGCGCGCGTCGCCATGCTCGTGTCCCCCGGAGTCGTCATGGCCAGCGCCCCATGCGCCACGCCGCACCGTACCGCCCACTCGAACGGCTTCCCCGCGATCATCCCGTAAATCAGCCCCGACGCAAATGAGTCCCCGCCGCCCACGCGGTCCAGAATCTCAATCTCCCGCTGCTCCACATGCACAATCTCATCCCGGTACAGCGCAATCGCGCCCCACGCATTCCGGCTCGCCGAGTGCGCCGTCCGCAGCGTCGTCGCAATCACCTTCAAATTCGAATACGCCGCCGCAACCTCCCGCAGCATCCGCTCGTAGCTCGCCACCGGAAGCTCCGCAAAGTCCTCCGTCACGCCTTCCAGCTTCACACCCAGCATCGCCGAAAAATCCTCTTCATTGCCCAGCAGCAAATCCACCTTGCGCACCAGCTCCCGATTCACCTCCTGCGCCCTGGCCTTGCCGCCAATACTCTTCCAGAGCGATTCGCGATAATTCAGATCGTAGGAAACAGGCGTCCCATGCCTGCGCGCCGCATCCATGGCCTCCGCCGCCACATCCACCGTCGACTCCGACAGTGCCGCAAAAATCCCGCCCGTGTGGAACCACCGC
>JASHUR010000148.1 GCA_030039895.1 Acidobacteriaceae bacterium
CCGAGTTGCTGGCCATTGCGACCGGGGCCGGCTCCCTCATCTTTTCGCATGTAAATGACGGCGGATTCTGGCTGGTAAAGGAGTACTTCAACATGAGCGTCGGCGACACGATCAAGACCTGGTCGGTCTGCGAGACGCTGATCTCTGTCATCGCGTTCGGCCTGGTCCTTGCAATGTCAGCCGTGCTGCACTGATACCAGATCTCGGGGCCCATCATCTCGGGTCTGGGACTTCGGAATTGGCACGATCTGCCGCCCACTTCGGCCGTTTTGCCAGACATCTCCGGCGCCTAGGACTGCATCTTACAGTGACCCAAATAGTTCCAAATAAAGTATGAAGAACGAAGGCCCGATCTCTAGTCCAGCTTCCTATGCCCCCCTGGCCCCTGACGCCAAGCTTCGCGACCTGCTTGTATTTCACAATGTGGCGCGGGCACTCACCTCTTCACTTGATCGCGATGCAATTCTGCACGCGATCATGCAGCAGATGGAGCAGTTTTTTAAGCCGGAGACATGGTCTCTGCTTCTGATGGATGAGGCCCACAACGACCTTTACTATGCCGTTGCCGTCGGTTATGCCTCAGCCGATCTCCGCGACCAACGTGTGCCGGTCGGCCACGGCCTGGCCGGCTGGGTTGCCTTGCACGGTGAAAGCCTGATTGTTCCCGAGGTCAACGAGGAACACCGTTTTGACCCCCGCTTCGCGACGCTCGCGAACGAAGTATCTTCAACCTCGAACTTGCGCATTCGCTCCGCTATATGTATGCCGCTGCGCTCTCGTAATCGTACGCTCGGGGTCATCCAGCTATTTAACTACCGCCTCGATACCCTGACGGATTACACCATCTCCTTTCTGCATGTGCTCTGCGATTATGCGGCTATAGCCATTGACAATGCGCGCGCAGTCGAGCGCATCCAGGAACTGACGATTACCGACGATTGCACCGGACTGTACAACGTACGCCATCTCTACAGGGTGCTTGACGACTACTCGGATCCCGCCAATCACGGTGGCGCCCCGTTCAGCTTGATCTTCATCGACATTGACCACTTCAAGAACGTCAACGATCAGCACGGCCATCTTGTCGGCAGCCACATCCTGAAGGAGGTCGGTCAGACCCTGCGGGCCGGACTCCGCCGCCAGGACATTGTCTTCCGCTATGGTGGCGACGAATTCGTTGTTCTTCTTCCGGGAGCAGGCAAGCGGGCCGCGCAAAACGTCGCCGAGCGCATTCTGAAGAATATGCGCGACCGCCGTTACGGCAATGTGCTTTCGCTGGAGATACGCGCCAGTTTTGGCGTAGCCACCTGGCCGGAAGACGGCCCCTCAGTCCATGAGATCATCCGATCGGCCGACAGCATGATGTATCTCGTAAAGGGCACTACCCGCGACAACGTTGCCATCGCTGGCAAGGGGATTCTGCCTCCCTCCTGAATCGCGATGGAGCTTTTGGACCGGATTTTCTGCCGTTAAATCCTGTTGAATGCCTTCTGGATGTCCTTCCAGCTGTACCTGAGGGCGATCGGCCGGCCGTGCGGGCAGCTGGTTGGGTGCTCGGTCTTGGCCAGTTCGCCCAGCAGCCACTCCATGCGCTTTACGTCAAGCGGCATGTTGACCTTGATCGCCGAGTGGCAGGCAATGGACGCCGCGATCCGCGCCCTCAGCGTTTCCAGATTTTCCCGCTGCGCCGGGTCGCCCGCCTGCTCCAATACCTCCATAAGCATCCGTTCAAGCCTGGCCGGTTCCAACCCCGACGGGGCAGCCTTCACGGCGATGGTGTGCGGCCCGAAGGGTTCAACTTCGAATCCGTTGCGTTCCAGCTCTTCCGCGATTTCGCTGAATATGACCATTTGCTGGGGCAGCAGGTCGACGAGCAGCGGCATGAGCAGGCGCTGCCGCTCGGCGCGCTCCACCTTGCGTTCGCGAAGGATCTTCTCAAACAGTACGCGTTCATGCGCGACATGCTGATCTACAATCCACAGGCCCTCGTCGTTAACCGCCAAAATGAATGACTCACGCAACTGGCCCAGCGGCTTGAGTGAGGCCAGGGCGTTCAGGCTTTGTCCGCTTTCTTCCTGCGCAGCTCCGTTAAGAGTCTGCGGGCCTGATGCCTCTACGGCGGCAAACGGGAGATTCACCTTTTCCGGCGGAAGCTCGGGTTCAGTGAGCACAAGATCCGATGCCGATTGTGTCTCGGCGTCAGTCTTCACAAAGATCGCCGCATCTTCCAGACCCACAGCCGGTTCCGAGTCGCGCATGTCCTCGGGCGAAGGAGAATTATCTGCACCCGGCAGTGGCGAGATGTCCGGCATCAACGCTGGGGTTGCATTGGGAGTGGCCGTAAGCGCGGAGAGAAATTCCGCGGCGGGCCGGGCCTTTACCAGCGTGTTGCGGATACTGTCACGCACAAAGTCGTGCACAAAGGACTGTTGCCGGAACCGCACCTCAGTCTTGGCAGGATGGACATTGACGTCAACCTCGTGCGGAGGCATCTCCAGAAACAGCAGCACCACCGGGAATGAGGTCGGCGGAATGACGTTGCGGTAGGCTTCGCTCACCGCATGCAGAATCAGGCGGTCGCGAATCAGCCTTTGATTTACGAAGATATAGATAGAGTTCCGGTTGAGTTTTTGCAGCTCGGGCTTTGATACAAAGCCACTGATGCGCAGAAAGCCGGGCTCCGACGGCGCATAGTCGTCGTCGCGCTTCCACGGGGGAGGTTCAGGCAGGCCAGCGCGGTCAAATGGCCGCTCGGCAGCCGTCGCAATCAAGTGGTCCAGGGTATCGCGTCCGAAGATCTGGAAAATCCGCTCCGAAGCCTTCTCTACGGGCGGAGCAATCAGCAGCGCGTGACTGGCGGAGTGCAGCTCAAAGTGTTTGCCCGGGTGCGCGAGGGCGTAATGCGTAACAAGAGCAGTTACATGGGAAAGTTCCGTGGATTCGGCGCGCAGAAACTTCCGCCTGGCGGGGGTATTGAAGAAGAGGTCGCGGACGGTGGTCGTCGTGCCTTGTGGGCCGCCTGCATCCTCGACACGATAGATCTTCCCGCCGGTGATTTCCAGCCGGGTACCGCTCGGCTCGTCCGCCGCGCGCGTCTCCACTTCGACCCGCGCAATGGAGGCAATCGAAGGTAGCGCCTCTCCGCGAAATCCCAGGGTCGCAATGGACAGCAGGTCGTCGCTCGAGCGGATCTTTGAGGTCGCGTGGCGCTCGAAGGCCAGCAGCGCGTCATCGCGTACCATCCCCTGTCCATTATCTGAGATGCGGATAAGCTTGCGCCCGCCCGCTTCGACTTCGACGACGATTTTCGTCGCGCCCGCATCGAGCGAATTTTCGAGCAGCTCCTTCACCACAGACGCAGGACGGTCCACTACTTCGCCGGCGGCAATCTGGTTGGCGACCTGGTCAGTTAGGATTCGGATACGGCCCATTCGCTTATTGTCGTAGAAAAGGCGGCGAGGAAAAAAGGAAAAACCCGATGCATGGAAGCATCGGGTTTCCTTCATTCGGCTCAGTTCCCGTTTTGAGGAAACTCGGACAATGCCAGGCTAGCGCGCAATCGCCACTTCCGCCATATGCTCCTTTGGGGATGCCGTCAGGCTGTCGCCCAAAATATGCAGCCGCAGGAAGTTGGTGGAACCGGACTTCGTCAGCGTGCCTGCAACAATCCCGATGATGTCCTGCGGCGCAGCGTAGCCATTCTCTTCGAGCAGCCGTTCCGCCGTGTTGACCATCTCCTCAGTGGTGTTTGCCTTTGGGCACTTGATAGGGTGCACACCCCACAGTAGGCACATG
>JASHUR010000013.1 GCA_030039895.1 Acidobacteriaceae bacterium
GATCCGGCTAGGGCACTTAAGTCACTTTTCGAGGAGCAGGCGGGCGAGCTCGGTGTGGAGGCGGGCGGTGATCTCTTCCGGCGCGGCATCTGGCGGAAATGCGATGGGAGAGCCGACAGTGATCTTCAGTTTGCCTGAGCGGAACCATCGCTGACGCCTCATTCGCATTTCGCCCAGTCCCCGCAACGCGATGGGCAGTACCGGTGTACGGGATTCATTGACAAGCAAACCGATTCCCGGACGGAAGGGCTGCAATTCGCCATCGTCAGAACGGCGTCCTTCGGGAAAAACGATCACGTTGTAGCCACGGTCCAGCGCCTCGCCCGCGTACTGGAAGCTGCGCCGAAATCCGGCGCTTCGAGGTAAGGGGAATACGTTGAAGAGAGCCGTAACCACCAGCCATGTGAGCGGCCCGAGCGTGTTCAGAAACCACGAACCTTGATTGCGCCGCTTGCGCCAGTCGTCGAGAAGCTCAGCAGACATGGCCGTAGCTACATGCCGGCGCATGCGCCACGGCAACGCATACTGAATGAGCGCAACGTCGAAGGCGGTAACGTGGTTGGCGATGAGCAGCAGAGGTGTCTTCGGCTTGAGCGCGCCTTCGCGCCGGACAGAGGGAGCGGCCAGCAGCCACGCGAGCGGCTGGTGCACACATTCCATAAAGATGGCGCGCAGGGCTTGTATGGGCCAGCTCCATGTCCAGTATGGGTAAACATCGTGGCGAGGCTCGACGGCAGGAGGAGATGTCTGCTGTGCTGCAGGAGCGTAGATGACGTCGAGCCCGAGCACATGGCGCAGCTCGCTCAAGGTTACGATTTGCTCCAGCGCTTCATCGCTGAGAGTTAAGCCCATCTTCTGTTCCAGCTCGGCCTGAAGCTGTACGCGGCCCAAGCTGTCAAGCTGCAGGTCCTCTTGCAGGCGGGCATCGTCGCCGGATTTCTCGGGCTGAGCATGAGTAATGGAAAGAACGAGAGCGAGCAGTGCATCAGATTCCGCAGTGCCGCTGCGGGCCTGCTGCTGTTGTGCATTGACCCACTCAGTGACTTTATGACGCTGGATTTTTCCGGTTGAGGTGCGTGGCAGATCAAGCTCCGGCCAGATGCGCCACTGGCGGACACGCTGAAAGTCTGCGAGGCGCGCGTTGGCTGCTACCACGGCCTTTTCTGCCTCGTCGCGCGAGCCGCGAAAGAGCAGCACTGCAACCGGTTCGGTTCCGGAAGTTGTGAGCAGAGGAACGACGGCGGAGGCTTGAACACCTGCCTGCGTATTGAGTACGGCCTCTACATCTTCGGGATGTACGTTCAAGCCGGAGGAAGTGACGATGGTCTGGCTTTTGCGACCAAGGAAGCGAAGCCGACCCTCTTCGTCCTTGCTTGCAAGGTCTCCGGTTGCGAGCCAGGGCGATTCCGATTGCTGGATGCTGCCGCCACGCCATGTCCTGGTTGAAACCATGTCGCCGCGCACAACGATCTCGCCGTCCTCGCGAATTTCAACGTCGCGGCCGGGAAGGATCTTGCCGATGGTGCCACGGCCAGTCTTAAAAGGATGGTTGAGAGTGATGAGGGCCGCAGTCTCCGTCATGCCATAGCCCTGGACCAGCGCGAATCCGAGGGTGTTCCAGAAAGACTCCAGCTCTTCCGGGAGGCTCGCGCCTCCGCAGACAAAGGCCCAGAATTTGTAACCGAAGGTGCGATGAATCTTCCGAAAATACCACCATCGCTTCCACACACTCTGGCCGTGCGCCGCGCTGATCTCCGCTGGCAGATCGGGATGGTCTGCGATGAGCTGATCGCGCAGCAGAGAAAGGACACGCGGCACAGCGGCGAGCACGGAGATGCGCTCGCGTTGCGATGTCTCGATGAGCCGCTGGGCCTGCAAGCGCGATTCAAAATGGACCTCCGCGCCGATCAGCGGGGGAATCCAAAGGCCCATGAACTGCCCGAAGACGTGGCTCAAAGGAAGTGTGTGCAGGAAGCGTAATGGGTGCACCCAGCGCTCGTACTTGAGGTATTTCGGAATCTCGCTTTCGATAGGCGCGACACTTGCGAGAATGTTTCGGTGGGTGTGAACGACGCCCTTGGGTTCCGCCGTAGTGCCTGAGGTGAAGAGGATTTGCAGCGGGCTGTCGAGCGTTATGGTGGGGTCAGTAGGGGCCGGAGCGGTGGCGGGGGGCAACGTGGACACGAACTCTTCGAAGGATAGCCTTGGAAGCGTGGAATTGAGTTGGTCGAGAAGCGTTGCGTCACCGATGAGCAGGCGGGGTGAGGTTTCAGCGATTACGCGACGGGCGAAGTCCGGGCTGCCTGCAGCATCGAGGGGGACGCAAATGACGCCACGCAAGACGCATCCGAAGAAGGCGGCAATCCACTCAACGCCGTTCTGGCCCCAAATGACAACGCGCTCACCTGCTGGAATATTGCGCTGGATGAGCGCAGCGGAGAAGCGGCCGGCAAGTGTCGCAAGCTCTGCATAGGTTGAAGACAGCCGGCGGTTGCCGCGATGGCTGACGATGGCGATATCGTTTCCGTGCCTGCGGAAATCGTCAACCAGCGTTGCCAGGTTGGGGCGCATGAAGTATTGTCTCCTGATAGCTCAGGCGCGCACAAAATCAATGTATCCACGCTGCGGGTCGGTACGAACGAGCTGCACCTGCAGGCGGTCACCGACGTCGACTCCGTGCTGCCCGCGAATGAGCATGCCGTCAACGTGCGGAGTGATGGTGCGCACAAAGGTCCCTTTGGGTGTGACGCCGGTGACGATGGCTCGGAAGCGTTCGCCGATGCGGGAGTGCATGGCTACGGCAGCGATGCGCTTTTGCATCTCTCGCTCAACTTTGCGCTCCGCCGCAGCCTTGGTGGTGCAGTTCTGGGCAATGGCCGCAAGCTCGTCATCAGAGTAAGGCGATGGCTGGCCGGCGATCATGGCTTTGAGCAGACGCTGTGTGACCAGATCTGCGTAGCGACGATTGGGCGCGGTGGAATGCGTGTAGTCTTCGACGGCCAGGCCAAAGTGGCCCTGGGGTGGATCGCCGGGGCGCTCAAGCACATATTCGCCGGGACCGAGCAACTTCACAATCGTCAGGGATAGGTCGGGGAAGTGGTCGGGGTCGTCTTTTTTACGCTGCAGCAGGAACTCGTTCAACGCCTTGGAGTCCGGCGTCGCCGGCAGTTTGTATCCGAGACCGTCGGCGACGGCGACAATTCTGTCCCAGCGCTCTGGAGTGCGGACGACTCGGCGAATCGAGGAGATCCGGTGTTCCTGCAGCGTTCGTGCTACGACGCCGTTGGCCGCGATCATAAAGTCCTCAATCAACTCGGTCGCTGAGTCTTTATGGTCGCTGTCGAGTCTGATTTCATTACCTTCGATGGTTGCGAGCACTTCGCCGGTTTCGATATTGAGGGCGCCGTGTCTGAAGCGCTCCAGGCGCAGACGCTGCGCAATTTCGTTCTGCAATTGCAACTGTGCCTGCAGCTCTTTGGACGCGGCCATCTTGGGTGGAGGGTCGGCTTTGCCGTCGAGCCACGCTCCCACGCTGCTGTATGCGAGCTGCGCCTTATTGTTAACCAGCGCTGGGTAGATGCGGCTGGAAGCCACACAGCTCTCGGTTTCGCAGGCGTTCTTATCGAGTGTGAACTCGGTCACGACACACATGCGGTCCTGGTCTTCAAGCAGGGAAGTCAGGCCGGTGGAGAGCTGATCCGGAAGCATGGAGAAGTTTTTCGCGCCGGTGTATACAGTCACGGTCTCTATACCCGCGTGCTTGTCGATGGCTGAGCCTTTCGGAACATAGGCGTCGACGTCCGCAATGCCGATAAGCACCCGCATAGCGCCGTCCGGCAGAGTTTCGGCGTACTCAATTTGATCGAGGTCACGGGACGTGTCGTTGTCGATGGATGACCACAGAAGGTGGCGCAAGTCGGTAATGCCAGCTGGTGGCTGCGGTGGATGGGCCTGAAGCTCGGCGAGTTCCTGTTTTGCCTGTGGTGGATAATCCGGCTCGAAACCATGTTCGACCATCGACATGCGGGCGGCTGCAATCAGATCAAAAGGCGCGCTGGAACTCATAAACCTCCACGGGAGCGAAAGTCCACCCTAGCATGAGGCGAGCGTGCAGCGCATCTATGGTCTTCGTTTGAGTTCAGTGTGTAGGGATTGCCCGGATTGAACAAGGCTCCGGGCGGGCCCATTTCCCGATGACGCGAGCGTCCGGCTAGGCGGCAGCCTGCGAGCTACTGGTGGTCGCAGGCGCAGGAAGAGCGTTGAGCGATGCCACGACGGCGTTGACGTAAGCGGTGATCTGCGCGTTGGTGGGAGCTGGCACGCCGTCAGCCTGAAGCGCGGAGGTGGCATAGGGAGTGACGGCGGCGACGACAGCGGCAAGCTTTTGCTCTCCAGCGCCGGAGACACCCGCAGCAGCAGTCTCAGCAAGCGATGCCTGCTGCACGGTGAAGTTGTAAAGGTTAGCGACGCTCGGGAACGCGAGGTCTACGACCGGCTCTGCGACCTTTGCCACCTTGGCGGCGTCGACGAAGAGCGACTTGAAGAAGCTGCCGATATGCTTAAGAAATGTGCTCATACCAGAGGATTTTCAATTTCCTTTCAGGATTTAAAGTTGATGTTGCTTAGCGCGGCTTACTCCAGGTGCGGTAAGCGAGCGTAATGTTGATGAGGCCCGTAAAGAGAGCCAGAGTCCAGGTCGGAAGGTGGAGGTCGTGCTGCAAACCTGCGACCTGATCACGGAACGCCTGGCTGCCGATCCAGAGCCCTACGACGAGGTTCCAGCCGACAAGGATGGAGTGGGTCCAGGCGCTATAGCGAGTTGCAAAGTAACGGATCAAGTTCAACCTCCTTTCAGGGCAGCAAAAAGGCCGCTCCGGAGAGCGGCCCCAATGCAAAAGGCACAGCTTACGCCGTACCTCTTTAACTTTTCCCTATAGTTCCATTATACGGGTTTGCGATTCTTCACATGCATTTTTAAGTCATTGCAAAATAAGCATGTTATGCGATTCATCCCTTGACAGATTTTCTCTCGTTGGACCTCAGCGCTTTTCAAACTCATGCAGGGCGGCCAGCACTTCCTGGCTGTGATGGGCCGGATCAACCTTGGTCCAGACCTTCACGATCTTCCCTTCAGGGTCGATAAGGAACGTGTTGCGGTTGGCGATCTTGAAGCCCATGTAATTTCCGAGCGAACCATATTCAGAGACCACTTTCTTCCCGGTATCGCTCAGCAGGGTAAAGGTGAGGTTGTCCTTCGCACAGAACTTCTTGTGGCTGGCGACCGACTGGACGCTAATGCCGACGATTTCAGCGTTCAGGGTCTTGTAGCGCGAG
>JASHUR010000149.1 GCA_030039895.1 Acidobacteriaceae bacterium
GGATGCGCGATCAGCTCAATGCCGATCGGTTGGCCCTGCCGTGGGTCAAGGTTGAGAAGGAATATATTTTCGACGGCCCTCATGGAAAAGTCTCGCTCAGCGACCTCTTCGACGGGCGCAGTCAGCTCTTCATCAAGCACTTCATGATGGGGCCGGGCCAGCAGGGGCAATGCGTCGGATGCTCACTCGAAGTGGACCACGTCGAAGGCATTCTTGTGCACCTCGAGAACCATGACGTCTCGTATGTTTCCGTAGCTCGCGCACCGATCGATGAGATCGAAGCCGTACGCAATAAAATGGGCTGGAAGTTCCGTTGGGTTTCTTCCTTCCACAACACCTTCAGCTACGACTTCGGTGGCTCATTCAGTCAGGAAGAGATGGCCGCCGGAAGCGCAACGTACAACTACCGCAAAATCAAGCCGGAAATAGCGGACCTGTCCGGCAACAGCGCTTTTTTAAGAGACGCAGACGGGCAAATCTATCACACCTATTCCACCTTCGGGCGCGGCCCTGAACCGGTGCTCGGAATTTACGGAATCCTCGACATGATGCCGAAAGGAAGAAACGAAACCGGCCCGTATCATACGCTGGCCGACTGGGTGCGGCTGCACAATGCTTACGGCAAGGGAGGAACAGTCGAGGGGACCGGGCGCTTTCACGAACCCGAGCAGGAGCATAAATGCGGCTGCGCGCGATAATCTGGTTCGTATGAACCCACTTGTTACGCCTTCCTGGCTGGCTGGCCATCTCAACGATCCTCAGCTTGTGGTTCTCGATGCGACCCTCCCGCCCGTCGGCGTCACGCCCCCGGTGGACACCCGGGCCAGGTATCGCGCACAGCATATTCCGGGCGCGGTGTTCTTTGATATTGATGAGCTCTCCGATCATGTGACCCCGCTCCCGCACATGCTGCTAAGCGAAACGGACTTCGCCCGCAGCATGGAAACTCTGGGCGTGAGCAGCGATGCGACCATTGCGGTGTATGAGCAGGAGGGCGTCTTCTCTGCTCCACGGGCCTGGTGGATGCTGCGAGTCTTCGGAGCCCGCGACGTGCGCGTCCTTGACGGAGGACTGCGCGGCTGGATTGAATCCGGCTTGCCGACTGAAGCTGGCCAGGTCACCCGCACCCCGGCCACTTTCACCGCAATCCTCGATCGCAACGCCATTGAGGACTTTCAGGGAATCCAGCAGGCGATTCGAACGAAGTCGCAGATTCTGGATGCCCGCTCTGTAGGCCGCTATTCCGGCACTGCTCCGGAACCCCGCGCAGGCATCCCCTCTGGCCACATGCCGGGTGCCCTCAGCCTTCCCTTCACAGAGCTGGCAGAGAATGGCCGCCTTCGCTCCGAATCGGGTTTACGCGAGATCTTCCACACCAAAGGCGTGGATATGGAAAAACCCGTAATTACAACCTGCGGGTCCGGCGTCACCGCGGCCGTCCTCGCATTGGGGCTTGAGATTGCCGGGGCTAAAGAGATACGCCTCTACGACGGTTCCTGGTCAGAGTACGCGCAACACCCGCAGGCCACCATCGAGAAGTCAACCTGACTGTTAACCCCTCTCATCCTGAGTCAGGTTGACGGTCTAGTATTGCGAATTGGCCGCTATGAGTTGTTGACTGGTACCTGGTGTGGACTGGCCGGACGCCGGTTGCTGTTGGGGCGCGCTGGATGGCTGCTGAGGTGCGCTTGTTGGCTGTGTCCCCTGCCCGCCCGTGGAAGTAGACGGCTGTCCGCCGCCGGTGTCCTTCGGCAACTCCACGGGTTGCATTTGCGGCGTGTTCTTGTCGGTGTCGGCCGGCAACTTTTCGCCGGGATACCGAAGCGACGGTGGCGCAGCAGGAGCGCTGTCCTGAGAATTGGTTGGGTTTTGGTCGCCTAGCTTCACAACACGGGCGTTTTCCGGTAGTTGTTTGCTCCAGTAATCTCCCATCTCGTTCTTCGCGTGCACCTCAATTGGCTCGCCGACCCGCGCAATTTCCAGCCGGATCACCCGGCTGCCCAGGAAGCGCACGAATTGTGTCGGATCAGGAGGCTTACCGTAGATCCATATTTCAACATCCTCGTTATTCACTTCCTCGCGCATCTTCTTCCAGGGCTCGCCCATGGCGCTCAGGACCATCTCATGGTTCATGCCCACCAGCACGTGGTGGTCAACCACTGCCTTGCGCAGAAACGGCGGCAACGTGTCCGTGTAGGCTTGGAGCGGCGACTTTACGCTGAAGTCAACAATGGGCTTCAAGAGCGCCTCAACCTGCATCCCGGTCAGTTCAGGCACTCCATGCTCAAAGACAAGCGTGACGCGCGCACCCGTGGCCTCATTCGGCTCGTCACGCGTGATCGGAGTCGTATCATAAGGGTCTAAGCCAATCGAGAAGTGCCGCAACCATCTATGCTTGTGGTAGGGCCCGCCATTGAAATCGATGATGATTTCGTCTTTATCAATGGCCACGTTAGTGATCACGACGCGCTTCCCCGCTTGGACAGCCAATCCCTTCTTCTGGATCAGGTTCGCATAATCGATTCCATTAGGCTTCATCTCACCGTTTGCCGGTAGCGTGAGCGTAGCAACGGGCAGGGGACGCATGGTGAACCCCTGCTCGGCCTGGAGATAGCGCAGAAGATCCTCGCGGTCGTGGTGAGTCAGAGGCAGGTTCGGGAGCGGGACATCTGTCGGTGTGAACTGGAGATATTTGGCGTCCACATTCTCAGGCGTGACAGTAAACACCTGCGCGGAAGCAGGCAGGACGAGCGCTGCGACAAGGAGCGAGATGGAAAGGCCTCTCATGGAACGGCCACCGTCGTATCCCTAACAGCATGGCCCCGTTTTGCGCGCTTGGCAAGAGGGATTCCATACCATCGAACCCAAAAGAGTTGCCCTGTACCGGAACAGAAATCAGCATCGAATCGGGAACAGCAATGCTTTGGCCAGCTTTATCTCCCGGCCCCGGAAAGCCGCGTTCTTACATCAGCTCCTCGACAAACCCCTGGGCCACTTCCTTCGGCAGGCGGTTGCCCTGGTGCACCAGCGGTCCCTGATTCAGCACCGGTTCAGCACCGTGCAGCGTAGGAACATCCGTGCGCTCAAAAAACTTTCCAATCGGGATCTCGTCGCCCCACTGAAGCGACTTCTCCATGGCCATCACCCAGTCGGTCGAGTCGTACCCGGGATTGTCTTCGAGCTTCTTCACTCTTGGACGGAACCACTGGAAAGTATTGTCATGGTTGTAAGTGACGCACGGGCTGAAGACATCAACGAACGAAAAGCCCTTATGTTCGATGGCATGACAAAGCAGCTCGACCAAGTGCTTCTGATCGCCGCTGAAGCCGCGCGCTACAAAGGTCGCTCCGGCCGCAAGGGCCAGTGAAATTGGATTGATGGGCGCCTCAATATTGCCGAATGGCATGCTCTTCGTCTTCATGCCCACTCGGCTGGTCGGCGAGGTCTGTCCGGTAGTCAGGCCGTAGATCTGGTTGTCCATCACAATATATGTCAGGTCAACGTTACGGCGCATGGTGTGCATGAAGTGGTTGCCGCCGATCCCGAACCCATCGCCGTCGCCGCCCGTAACCAGCACGTGCATAGCATGGTTTGCCATCTTAAGACCTGTCGCCACAGCCAGCGAGCGCCCATGCAGCGTGTGCATGCCGTAGGTCTCGATAAAGCCCGGAAAGTTCGATGAGCATCCGATTCCGCTGATGGTCACGACTTCGTGGTTGGGGATCTGTAGCTCGGCCAGGGCCTTCTGTACCGCAGCCAGCACGCCGTAGTCGCCGCAGCCGGGGCACCAGTCGGGATCGACCCTCCCTTTGAAGTCTGCTGCCGTCAATGCTTTCGGAGCCGCTACATCCGTCGCCATATTGTCTTCTCCTGCGCTTCCTCTGCTGAATTCTTCTAGACCATGATCTCGTGCGTCGGCACGGACAGATTGCTCTCGCCCGCCAGCTGTTCCTTGACCGCTTCCACAATGTGGTGCGGCATGAACGGCTCACCGTCATACTTGCGGATGTATCCGTTGGGTACGTAGCTGGTTTCGCTGCGCAGATAGCGCGCAAACTGGCCACTGTAGTTGTTTTCAACAATAATGGTGTGCTTCGCGTTCTTGAGCAGGTCCAGAATCGCGTCTCCGTGAAGCGGTACCAGCCACCGGATCGGCAGATGGTTGGCGGAGACTCCGCTCTCGCGCAGCATCTCGCATGCCTCTTCGATTACTCCGTAGGTCGAGCCCCACCCGATCAGCGTGACATCTGCGTCAGCCGGTCCCAGCAATTGGGGCGGGGGCACAGCCGCAGCGATGCCGTCCATCTTCCGCATGCGCTTTTCCATCATGGCCCGGCGCTTATTTGTATTCGTGTACTCATCGCTGATCAGCACACCGTCTTCATCATGCTCGTCGCTGGAGACTACGTGCGTGAAGCCGGGAACACCAGGAATTGCACGTGGCGAAACCCCGCTCTCGGTGATCTTGTAGCGCTTGTACGGCTCGTGCTCCGC
>JASHUR010000150.1 GCA_030039895.1 Acidobacteriaceae bacterium
TCTCTCTCCTGATTATGCGGCAACCGGCTTTGCAGAATGCGTGCCTGCTCCAGTGCCATGCCTGTCAGGTACACCGGTGCCGGAGTCGCTACAGCCACCAGCACCCAAAGCGCCAGCGAGAACAGCAGCCCGAACATCGCACCCATCTGCATTGACAGCGCCATGTACCGCCCGTCCATATGCATCACCAGCACCCAGTCCCGAAGTGGCTGCACATGGTGTATTACCGCAAGCGCCATTACAAACGCCAGAATCGAAAGGGTGCTCAATCCGATAAGCGTCACATCTACAATGCGGTGCAGCTTCTGCCGCCGCCTGCAATGGTCGCAGCTCGCCAGATGCTCTTCGTAGTCGGTACGCATCTCCGGCGAAATCCCGGAAATGTCATACCTCCAGCTCGAAAGAATATCGCCTACGACTTGATCGGTGCACATCGACATCTTTTTCTGACTTCCTGCTCCCTGTAGTAGCCTCGCTCCCGCCCTGCCTGCGGGTGTCTCTAAATACGCCGGTTGGAAGGGGAGCGTTCCCTTTCATTATAAATTAGCTACGCCCAACCACGGCCTGTAAAACCCCGCCGGACCAGACTTTAAGTACCCTATAAAACAATAGATTCCAGCGGCCTGTCCTGCGTCGCAAGTAAAATGCGGTTCTTCAGCAAATTCATCCGGTCCGCCAGCGCACGCTCTGCGCTCACCCGCGCCAGCTCCGGAAGATTATTGCTTTCTGACAGATGCGCCAGCACCACAAACGCCGCTCCCCCGTCATACTCGCTCTCCAGAAACTCCGCCGCAGCCAGGTTCGACAAATGGCCTACCCGCGACATAACCCGCTGCTTCACGCTCCACGGATACGGCCCGTCGCGCAGCATGTCCAGGTCATGGTTCGACTCCAGCATCAGCACGTCGCATTTGTTAAGATGCTGTTTCGCATTGGACGGCAAATATCCCAAATCGGTTGCCAGCCCAATCCGTACTCCATCTGCTTCAAAAACAAAGCCCACCGGGTCCACTGCGTCATGCGGAAGCGTGAACGGCGTCACCGCGATATCGCCAATCGAGAACGCCTCACCGGCGGAAAAATACTCCACTGCCGGCAACGCACAGGGATCCTTGGCAGGCTTCGAATCCGTTACCGGCTCCGCAGCCTCAGGCAGCTCGGCACGCTCTTCCTCAAACGCTTCGCGGCCTTCGATTCCCTGATTCGCGGACACGGCCTGAACCTCGGCCTTCCGCGCCGCCAGCCAGTCCGTATATGTCATCTTTTTCCGCGGAGTTATCCAGCGCATCCACTCCCTGTGTGTCGGCTCCGTGAAATACACCGGAACCCCGAGCTTCCGCGCCGTCACCGCCAGGCCCTGCACGTGGTCCTGATGCTCATGCGTGATCAGAATCGCATCCAGCGTCCGCGGGTCCTCGCCCGCCGCTGCCATGCGCTTGAACAGCTCGCGGCACGAAACGCCTGCATCCACCAGAATCCGCGTGCGCGACGATGAGACAACCGTGCTGTTGCCCCTTGAGCCGCTGGCCAGCACCGTCATCTTTACCATGCTTTCGAGAATACGCTCGATGTGTGTGGAAGAGCAGACATTATCCATTGATCGAACCACTCATGCCACTCCGGCGAAGCTTGTTCTTATAAGCAGAGTCGGCTACAGGATTCATTGATGACTGTCTCTGGAGAAAATAACTGTTGCGTGTATACGACGAGAGGGCTGTATACTAAGGCCGATTTTTTTAGAGCTGTGAAACAGGTCTTTCCCGAATTTCCAAAATATGAGTAAGTCAACGGATTCGTGCTTCTGAACGGCCTCGCGTCTGTAGGAAGCATTCGTCCCGGCTGCGTGTAGGCCGGGCCTGGAGGCAGGAGACATACGAATGAAGTCGCAAAGTCTGGTTATCGGCGTCCTGTTGCTTTCACTCACACTGGTATTTGGCTGCGGCGGGGGCGGCATGTCGCAAACCCCGGACTTCGCCCTTGTGGCTGCCCCATCGGCGATCACCATCACGCCCGGTGGCGCTTCCCAGACGCTTAGTGTTACACCCTCAGGGATCAACGGCTTTAACGGCACTGTTACTGTCACGCTCGGTCCGCTGCCCACCGCGGTCACCGCCTCGCCGGCAAGTGTCACTGTCACTCCCGGCACCATCGGACTGTTCACCATTACTGCAGGGCCCTCGGCCAAAGCGGGAACAACCGCGATTTCGGTCACTGGCACCTATGGCGCCATCAAGCACACCGCCTCGGCCGCGCTGACGGTCAGCCTGCAGCAATTGACCACGGCATCGCTGAACACCACGTACTTCAGCTTTGGCGACAACATCGTCAACAATACCCTCACCCAAACCGCGGTCGTTGTCACTAACACCGGCTCGATTGCCTTGACCATGAATCCGGAATTGAGCGGTGACGCCAGCTATTCGATCAACTCCACCACCACCTGCGGCCAGCAGCTTGCCGCCGGAGCCAACTGCGACGTGGTCCTGAACTACACTCCGACCACCGCCTCCGCTCCTTCCACGCAGGACGCCATATTGAACCTCAACTTTGGCAATGTCCCCAGCGGGACCCCGCAGACCGTGGCCATTACCGGCACCTCCGGCTCTTTGTCTGCCGGCGTGGTCTCGGCTACCGACAACCCGCAGGTCGCGCTGTACACCATGAATCTGCCCTTCCCGGGAAGCATGACCGTCAACTTCGGCACCACCACCAGCTACGGCCAGGCGACCTGGGCTCAATCCACCAGCTCTACGACAGGCGGACCGGTGAGCATTTTCGTAGCCGGCATGCTGGGCAGCACTGCCTACCACATGCAGGCTGCTGTGACGTTCGCCAACGGCCTTACAGTCAAGGACACCGACCACACCTTCACTACAGGCGCGGTACCGGCAAACATGCAGTTTCCGATTCAAACAACTACAACCGCTGGCATGACCCCGCAACCGGGTCTGGAGTTGCTGGATGGCGCACAATCCGGCGTAGTCATCACTGATCTTTCGGGCAACATACTTTGGACGTACACGGACCCGGGTAGTCCGTCGCTCAATGGCGTTGGTGGCGTCAAAATGCTTCCGGACGGCGACCTTCTCATGGAAATTGGAGGAAACGTATCGCCGCTTAGTGGACCTATCCCTGCGGGTGTCATCAACGAAATCCGCGAGGTGAATCTCGCCGGAGATACCGTACGCGAGATAGCCATCAACGACCTGAATGCAGAACTGGCAAGTGCTACATGTGCCGAGTGCAATGTCAGCCTGGACAACTTCCATCACGACGTCACGCCACTTCCTAATGGTCATTGGCTCGTGCTCGGAAATACCACCATGAATCTTTCCCCTTCAACAACACCTGCGCTCACCAACGAGGGTACAGGAACTACAACCGTGCTCGGTGACGTAATCGTCGATCTCGATCAGAATCTCAAACCTGTATGGGTGTGGAACGAATTCAATCATCTCGACCCCAACCGCCACCCCTGGAGCTTCCCTGATTGGACGCACACAAACGCAGTCGTTTACTCTCCGGATGATGGAAACATCATTGTGTCGATACGGCACCAGAATTGGGTTCTGAAGATCAACTATGACAACGGCGCAGGAGATGGCAGCATACTATGGCGTTTAGGTGAAGGCGGCGACTTCACTCTTAAAAATGGAACCGATCCAATCGACTGGCAATACGCACAGCATGCTCCGTCTTTCTTCAGCTCTAACACCTCTGGCGTCTTCTCGCTGGGTATGATGGATAACGGGGATGACAGAATCTCTACTCCACCCTCATCCCCGGACGCTATCAACCCCACCTGCGGCACTACCGGCGCTCCAGCATGTTACTCGACGATTCCGGTTTTTCAAATTGATGAATCCGCAAAGACGGCGACGCTGACCTTTCATCTGATAGTCCCGCCAAATCTATATAACAACTGGGGGGGCAATGCAGAGCAGCTCGCAAACGGCGATGTGGAGTACGACCTTAACGCTACCCCAACTGGCCCGCACGTATTTGAAGTGACCCAGACCTCCAGTCCGCAAACCGTCTGGGTCCTGCAAGAAACAACCACATCCCTCTACCGCGCCTTCCGCATCCCCAGCATGTATCCGGGAGTGCAATGGTGAGCAGGGTACAGTGAGTTGACCTGCTGGGTCTTGTGTCCCGGGCATGATTGACATTCAAAGAGCCCAGCCTGCGTTCCTTCAATATCGGTCGCGGGCTGGGCTTTAACACGATGATGTCCAGCCTCGCTCGCCCCTCACCCATACCGCGCTCTGCAAACCGCCATCCACTCCGCCGCGCGCTCGCGACGGTCCGAAAACCGTGACGCCAGCACCGCGCCCCAAACCCCGCCCTGCAAATCACGCGCCTCAAAAAACGGAATCAGCCTCTCTATTTCAATCTTGTCGCTGTAGCCCGCCAGGGCCGTTTTTCTGTCCTCTCCGGACGTCCGCACAAAGCACGCCAGGTCCCACTCCACCGGCCCCCTGCACGCGTCTTCAAAATCCGTCCACAGCAACCCCTGGCTCGTCTTCAGCAGGTTCTTCTTGTGCGCATCACCGTGCAGAGCCTGCTCCGGTAGCCTTAGCTGGTTAATGCGCTTTGCCACCTGCTCGTACCCGCG
>JASHUR010000151.1 GCA_030039895.1 Acidobacteriaceae bacterium
GGGAGTGGTGCAAAACGCCGTCAACCTGCCGTCGCTGTCACATGAGGAGTATGTGGAGCTGGCTCCCTACATCACGCTGGCCGACCGGTTGGGGTCGTTCCTGGCGCAGTTCCCCGACGGCAACTTTGAGAGCGTGCAAATTTCCTACAACGGACGCATTGCCGAGGGAAAGACCGACCTGATCCGCAACAGCGCGATTGAGGGAATTCTGGGGCATGCGGAAGGAGTGAACCGCATCAACGCTGCGTCGGTCGCGCAGGAGCGCGGCATCCGCATTCACGAGGAGAAGAAAGCGGCAGCCTCGGGCGGCGCGGGCAACGTGCTCAAGCTGACCATCCACACTCGGAACGGCGATGTGACCGCGAGCGGGACGGTGCTGCATGGAACCTCGGCGCGCCTGCTGCGACTGGACGGGATCGACATTGAGGCTCCGCTGGAAGGCACGCTGATTACCCTGCGGAACCAGGACGTGCCGGGTGTGATCGGGCGCATCGGAACCATTCTTGCGAACTACAAAATCAATATCGCCAACTTTGCGCTGGGGCGCGAAGGGCGCGTACCGCAGGGGACGGCGCTGGCCGTGGTGCAGGTGGACGGCGCGGTTACGGCGGACGTGCTCAAGGCGCTGCGCGCGGTGGAAGCGATCCATGAGGTACATGTGGCGAGTTTGGGAGCGAAGCCGCAGCCGGTCGAATAGGACCGTTGTTCGATCTTTGATCTTTTTGTGGATCTTTTTTCTTTTTTGTGGATCATCTTTAAGGAAGGAAAACCAATCGTGCCGCTCTACGAATATCGCTGCAAACAGTGCGGTCATCAATTCGAGAAGATCCAGAGCTTCAGCGCTCCGGATGAAAAAGAGTGCCCTGTATGTAAGGGCGAGGTGGAGCGGCTCATCTCCGCTCCAGCCATCCAGTTCAAGGGCTCCGGGTGGTATGTGACAGACTACGCCAGTAAAGGCGGGGCGAAAACTGGGGCGTCTCCTGCGACCAGCACAGAGTCTACGGGAGACAGCAAGCCGGCAGCCTCCACCGCTGATGCAAAGCCTGCTGCATCGCCAGCTTCCGCAGCAAATTCATCGCCAACGACAAAGAGCGAGTGATTCCTCACTCGCTCCCGATTCCCTGACAGATGTTGGAAGACAGGCCGGGATTTGCATCAGCAAAGCCCGGATCCGGCTTTTGTTATGCCTGCTTGAGCGACGCCATGTCGATCACGAAGCGGTACTTCACGTCCGCCTTGATCACTCGTTCAAAGGCCTCGTTGACCTTCTGGATGGGAATGATTTCAACATCGGAGACGATGTTGTGCTCGGCGCAGTAGTCAAGCATCTCCTGCGTCTGCGCCATGCCGCCGATGATGGAGCCAGACATGGCGCGGCGCTTGAAGAGCAGGTTGCCCATGTTGATCATCGGGGGCCTGTCCGGCAGGCCGACCTGACAGTAGGTTGCGTCGCGCTTGAGCAGAGCGAGGTACGCATTGAGATCGTGCACAGCTGACACGGTGTCCAGAATGAAGTCGAAGCTGTTCGCCTCCTTCTTCATCGCGGCCGGGTCTTTAGAAATGACGACATCATCGGCGCCGAGGCGTTTGGCGTCCGCGATCTTCGACTCAGACGTTGTGAACTGGACTACGTGCGCGCCGAAGGCGTGAGCAAATTTCAGCGCCATGTGACCAAGTCCACCGAGGCCCACGATGCCGACCTTCTTGCCGGGGCCGACCTTCCAGTGGCGCAGCGGCGAGTAGGTGGTGATGCCCGCGCAAAGCAGCGGTGCGACGCCGGCGGGATCGAGCTTTGTGGACACGGAATGCACGAAGTGCTCGTCCGCGACGATGTTGTTGGAGTAGCCGCCCTGCGTGAGTTCGCCGTACTTGTCATACGCACCGTAGGTGAGCGTGATGCCGACTTCGCAGTACTGTTCCTCGTTTGCCTTGCAGCTGGGGCAGGTGCGACAGGAGTCGACGATGACGCCCACACCCACTCGATCACCCACCTTGAAGCGGGTGACTTTGTTGCCTACGGCGGTAACGCGGCCGATGATCTCGTGGCCCGGAACCATGGGATAGATTGCGTTCTGCCACTCGTTGCGGACGGAGTGAATGTCAGAGTGGCAAACGCCGCAGTAGTCAATTTCGACCACCACATCGCGCTCCTTTGGATCGCGGCGGGTAAATTTATAGGGCGCCAGAGGCGTAGTGGCTTGCTGCGCGGCATAGCCGTGAGACTGAATCATGGAAATACTCCTTGCAATTCTTCAGAAAGAATCTTAACGCGAAGACATATATCTATTAGAGTCGCGGCGGGGCGGGTTTGCTTCAAGCGTTAAAACTCGATGCGTCCCCGCAGTGCAATCATGCGCGGGGCGCTGTCTCCGCCCAGGCCCACGCCGAGCAGCCCGGTCGGCGGGGAGACGACGCCGTCGATGGTTCCGAACCCGGTCTGTGTGGCCGTGTCGCCGGGAACACCTGCCTGATTGCTCGGCAATGCAAAATTCGGATGATTGAGCCAGTTATAAAACTGCGCGTCGAACTGAAAGACGAGATGCTCATGCAGAGGAATTCTTTTGGTGAGATACAACTCGGAATAGGTGAAGTGCGGACCGCGAAAGTCGTTGCGGCCGGTGTCGCCGAACTGGCAGTTTGCCGGGGAGTCTCCTCCAACGCAGGCGCCAGTGCCGGGATCAACCACCGAAGCAAAGGCGTCCGGGTTGAGCCATTGCACAGTGCCGGGCTGAGTTACACCGGGGATGATGCGATGGTGCGCATACAAGGGCAGACCGGGAACACGCCGGGCAAATTGCGGGCCGCCGCCCTGAAAGATTCCGTTGCCATTGGCGGTGTAAGGAGCGCTGACCACGCTGAAAGGCACCCCGGTATGGAAGAAAGCTGTACCTGAAATCTCCCAACCGCCCAGCATCGCCCGCAACATCGAGTTTGAAGAATGAAACGGGACAGCGTAGAGCGCAAATGCCGAGAGGTTATGACGAATGTCGTAATCGCAATTGCCGTAGTTACGGCGCAACTCACCGGGCAGCGGCGAGAGAATCCCCAGGCTGGAGAACGCGAGGAGTCCGCCGTTTGAGACTTCGTCAAGGCAGTGGCTCCAGGTGTAGTTGGCATGAAGCGTGAGACCGCGCGCCTGCTTTGTAATGACGGTTTGAAGGCCTGCGTAGTTGCTGCTGGCGCCTGTCCGGAACTCGTTTACGGTGCCGAAGCGGCGGTCGAGAGGCTGCTGATAGGGAAATGGAGCGAAGCATCCGTTGCATACAGTCTGGTAGCCGTTGAGCTGCACCTGATAGGGTTCCTGAAGGGCGCGCGTTCCGACATAATCGACCCGCAGAGAGCCGCGCTGGCCGAGCTCGCGCTCGATGCCAAGATTCCACTCAAGAAAATACGGCGTTTTGAGCTTGCCGCTGGGAAATGTGTTCAGGCCCACGGCCAGCGGGCATGCATTTCCCTCGCAGCCAGAACCTCCGGCGACAAACAGCTTTTGAAACGACGTGTTCGCCGCGGAGGTTGCATCCACTGCGCTGTTGCTTACTCCGGGTGCGATTGCTATGCCGCCAACCTGTCCGGCGAGGCCTCCGGTAAATTGCGGATCGTAGGGCGCGTTGGTCGCGCCGAGGTCGGCAACCTGTCCGGGAATGATGTCGTTGAAGACGCCGAAGCCCGCGTGAATCGCCGTATCCTTCAGCATCCGGAAGGCAACAGAAGCGCGGGGCTGCCAAGCCAACAGCGGCGTGGCAGGAAAGAGATGCTGTACATGGGTGCGAATGGCCTGATTGAGCGGCTGGGAGAG
>JASHUR010000014.1 GCA_030039895.1 Acidobacteriaceae bacterium
GCGATGGCACGTCAAATTGCAGCGGACGAGGTCGTTCAAATTCCAGTGTTCGGCACTATGGTCATGCCTGGCCCGAAAGGCTTTCAGCACGGCAGCACCTACCGGTTGAACCCAAGCTATGTGCCGCTGCAAGTAATCCTGGGACTCGGCCGGTTCATGCCAAATGGCCCATGGAGAACGGTGGCGGCGAATATTCCGGCGCTCATAAAAGATTCGGCAGCACACGGATTTGTGTCTGACTGGGTCAATCTAAAAGCGGGCGAAAGAGTCCAGGTATCATCTGCCATTGGGAGCTATGACGCAATTCGCGTGTATCTCTGGGCCGGCATGCTGGACAAGGCGACCCATCATCGCGATGAATTGTTGAAGTCCATTTCAGGGATGGCGACCTACCTGCGCACCAATTCCGTTCCCCCCGCAAAAGGTACGTCCAGATGGAAGCATCGAAGATCCGTAAGGTCCATCTGGATTCTCCGCCGCATTGCTACCCTACCTGTCAGATCTTCACGACGATCAGCTCCAAAATCAACAAGCGTCGCGCGTGCAGTCCGGATACAACTCGCAGACCGGATTGATCGGAACCCCACCGATGTACTACGACCAGAACCTGGCGCTCTTTGGCCTTGGCTTTGAGCAGCACAAGTTCTCGTTCAGCCCGAATGGCGCACTCCAATTGTGGTGGAAAGAAGATTGATCTCTTGGAGTTGAGCTGCACCTCGCCTTGTACGGGGCTCTTTCCTCTCCGTAAAGGCGAAACCAGCAACATCTCTGCCTGCGGACTACCATAATTATGTTCATGCGGTGAAAAACAGCAGCAAGCGCATGGCCAATGCATTGAGGACAATGCGTTTCGTATCTTTATCATTCTTCGTCCTCTTCGCCGCTCAGTTGCCGAACAGGAGGTATAGAACACTCAGATATATGTCCGGTATATGTGAGAGATAAGAATAGTATTACTCCGTCCACAAACAACCATAGGTTGCCTTATCGTCATCCTCAACCTGGTAGAAAATTCAATTCGCAGCGCAACGCTCTGCGCAAAGAAGCTCAGATCAGTGTGCTTGAAAGAGAAAATAGAACGGCCGAAGGATTCAGTAGACATATTTGGACCTTACGGAGCGATGTGCATTCTTGGTTCCGGAGGATCCCACCTTTGAAGGAGAGCCGAGATGTATTCCCCGACATTACGCAGAATCCATGCCTCCTCACATACGCCCCTTTTACCTCCATCAAAACCCCGCAGGAACAAGCCTAAGTTACTCGTTCGCATCTGTCTGTTAACGATAGCTGCGCTGTGGATTATCCCAGCCGCGTCCTACGCGCAGTTTCGCACATCGATTCAAGGTGTTGTAAGTGACCCGACGGGAGCAGTCATTCCTGGCGCAACTCTCACTCTCAAGGATCTTGCCACGAACGAAACCCTCACGCGAACCAGCAGTGCTGATGGCGTGTACAACTTCAATGCGCTTCCAGCCGACCATTTTGAATTGACTGTGGTGAAGGCAGGTTTCCAGAAAAAGGTTCTTAGCCAGCTCCAGTTGATTCCCGAACAGACCAATGGGGTCAATATCACGTTGCAGCCAGGCGCGGCAGCAATAACGGTTACCGTCAACGGCTCCACGGTGCCGGCCCTCGATACTGAGACCGCCAACACATCCCAAACGATCTCCAGCAACCAAATCGAACATTTCCCGGTCTATGAGCGTGATCCAACCAGCCTCCTTCGGCTGGTGCCCGGCGCCCTGGCAGACGGGGCGCAGCAAGGTGGCGGTGGTGGATTCCAGGCTCCCGGCACCCAGACCGGGGCCTCATCGGGTGGGGGCGGCAACCTTGGGCATTCCAGCAGCATTTTTGCTACGGAGAACGGCGCCTCGGCGAACACCAATGGCGGCCAGTTTGAAACCAACTCATATAACGTCGACGGGATCAGCACCGAGAGCGCTGTCTGGGGTGGTGCGACGGTTATTACTCCGAGCGAAGACTCGATCGCTAATATCCAGGTGCTCACGAACGACTACGATGCTGAATATGGTCGATTCACGGGTGCGATTACCGATATTACTTCGAAGAGCGGAACCAATCATCTCCACGGCAGCTTTTTTATTCAGGTGGTCCGTCCCGGGCTAGATGCGTATCAGAGTTGGAATGGTCCTCAATCGGTGGTGGCATTCGACCCCACAACCGGAGCTAAGCTTACTCCTGCGCAGCGCGGCCTGCTCCGCGATGAGGACCGTTATAACCAGCTAGGCGGCAGCATTGGCGGTCCCATCTGGAAGAACAGAGTCTTTGCCTTTTTCGCTTATGAGGGGCAAAGCCAGACAATCCCCGCGACCAGCACACAGTGGTATCCAACCTCTGCGTTTTCGTCGTTGGCCCCCTCGAACAGCATCTCATCCAAGTACCTGTCCTTCCCAGGTTCAACCGTTTCAGGAACCGTTATCGGCTCGGTCACTTGCCCAGATGCTGGACTTACAGAAGGCGTAGACTGCGTTACGATTCCGGGAAAGGGCTTGAATATCGGTTCGCCGCTTACCACCGGCCTGGGCAAACAGGACCTCACCTATGTAAGCGCCAGCAGCCCGGGCGTGGGCAGCGGACTGTCGACCGTTCCCGACATCACGCAGTACACAATAAGCAACCCTACATCCAGCGACTTCAAGCAGTACAACGGACGTCTCGACGCACAAATAACCCAAAATGATCATGCTGCTTTTGCGATCTATTGGGTGCCTTCCAGCCTGACCTTTTTGAACGGCGGCATAGGTTATCAGCTCTTTCATCATAGCCAGGTCAACGATGCATTTTCGGGCATTTGGAACCACACTTTTTCGCCGACCTTCCTGAATGAAGCTCGCGCCAACGCGGCTGGCTGGCGCTGGAATGAGCTTGACAGCAATCCTCAGGCTCCATTCGGCCTTCCTCAGGACTTCATCTCGCAGACCGGAGCCATCACTCTTGGTTACCTCGGTGCGGCAGCACCCTCTCATCTTGACCAATGGACATACGGCTATCGGGATGTTGCTACCAAGATTTGGGGACCGCAGACGATGAAGTTCGGTTTTGACTTTACGAGACTTTATTATCTGAATGATCCGATCGGTGCGCCGAACTATACGTTCTACAACATCTGGGATTTTCTGAATGACGCTCCTGAGGCCGAAGGTGGCCCATTTCAGGCCACCACTGGTGTCCCCGGCGGCTATCGCAACGACAACCGTGAGAACATCTGGGCAGTTTTCTTTCAGGACGATTGGAAGGCCCGTTCGAACCTGACCTTGACCGCCGGACTTCGCTACTCCTATTTCGGGGCAGTGACCGATAAAGACAATCACATGGGTGTTCTCACCTTCGGCAACGGCAACAGTCTCCTGACCGGCATCACAATCCGCACTGGGATCGACGCCTGGAATCCGCAGAACCTTAACTTTGGACCAGAGGTCGGATTCAACTGGAGCCCGTCTCATTTCAACGGGAGAGTGGTTTGGCGCGGTGGTTATGGCCTGAACTATAACGAGGAACAGATTGCAAACGCGAACGCCAACGACGGCAACCCGCCGGGAACCAGTTCTGTCCCGGGATCCAGCACGAGTCCGACGAATATCAATCCAAATATCCTCTATGCGGTTTCGAGCAGTCCGACCAACATTAATGGGTATCCGCCGAATCCCAGCGTGATTACCACATTTAATTCTGCAGGCCTGCCCACGGCGGGCGGCGCAAACCTGAGCGCCCTGACCGTGAATCTGCCCACAGCGTATGTTGAGCACTATTCGCTCGAGACAGATATCGAGCTAGGGCCTGCATGGGTAGCGAATCTGGAGTACCTTGGCAGTTCCGCTCACCATCTCCTGTACAACTACGACGCGAACGGCTACGGAACTATTCTCGGATATCCGTTGAACCCTCTGGTAAACAGCGTTAACACCTTCGGCAACCAGGGGAAGTCGAACAACAACATGATGCTTGCCATTCTCAAGCACCAGTTCTCACATGACTTTTCACTGGACGCGCAATACACCTGGGCACATAGCTTCGATACAAACTCGGGTCCGTATTTCCGCTCTCCCTATCTGTACAACACCCAGTACTCGTATGGGCAGTCGGATTTCGATGTCAGAAATTACTTCAAGCTCTTCGGCATCTGGCAGCCGACTATCTTCCGCGGCGAGCATGACTGGAGGGGAAAAGTCATCGGCGGATGGACGATCAGTGGGATCCTGACCCTCCACTCCGGTTATGGATGGACTCCGGTTTATACGGCGCCGCACCAGATTTACTGCAATCTGTGCAACTACGGATATCAGAACCTCCGGCCGTACTACAATGGCAGAGCTCTCAGCAATACCAGCAACAAAGCCTTTGAGACCGGAAGCAACTTTCCAGACCCGGGCACCGCGAATACCGGCACAAATAACGATCAGTTCATGTACAACTACTTCACGGTTCCGAACTATGCGAATGCCATTGCGGACAATCCCGGACAGGTAGCAACCGCCTTTATCCCGCCGCCGGGGATCGGCCGCAACTCATTTCCTGGCCCCAACTATCGTGACCTCGACATGAATCTGGCCAAGGCTTTCGGCTTGCCCAAAATGCCTGTGCTCGGCGAAGACGCCCAGCTCGAAATCAAGGCCAACTTCCTCAACATATTTAACGCACTGAATATCAATCCCAGCAGTCTGTCGACCAATATTGCCAGCTCCAACCTCGGACAGGCGTCGAGCGCCCTTGGGTCGAGAATTATCACTTTCCAGGCACGGTTCAGCTTTTAAACACTTGGGTTAATGCCTCCTTGAAGGGTGTTCCTCACGGTACACCCTCCTTTTTCACTTGAGATAGCACAAGGATGCCGTATGACTATCCGTGAATTGGCTCCGCATGCTCCGCGCGCAGACGGCAAATGCGGATTGTTCATGCTCATTGCATGTCTTTAAGCTTTTTCCGGGAGGAGTAATGTCACGAATTCGTTCTGTCCTGGTCCATGTTGTCGCCACTGCATGTCTCACTGCGCTCACCTCGCAGCCACTCCTCGCGCAGTCCTCCGTCGAGCGCATAACCGTCGACGCGCATGCCCCCGGAACTCCGTTTCCGCACTTCTGGGAGCAAATGTTTGGCTCCGGCCATGCCAACCTCGCCATGCGCCAGAGCTACCGTGACGACATGCGGGCCGTTAAGCAGGTCACCGACTTCGACTACGTCCGCTTCCACGGAATCCTCGATGATGAAAACGGCGTCTACAACGAAGACGATTGCGGCCATCCTGTATTTAACTGGGCCTATGTCGATCAGATCTATGATGATCTGCTCAAACTCGGAGTCCGCCCATTCGTCGAAATCAGCTTCATGCCGAAAAAGCTCGCCTTCAACCCCGACGACCTCCATGTCTTCTGGTACAAGCCGAACGTCTCACCTCCCAAGAGCTGGGAGAAGTGGGACGACCTGATCACAGCCTTCGCGCAGCACCTTGTAGACCGCTACGGCATCAACGAGGTCTCACAGTGGTACTTCGAGGTCTGGAATGAGCCTAACATCGACTTCTGGGGAGGCATTCCCCGCCAGCAGTCCTACTTCGATCTCTATGCGCACACCGCGCGCGATCTCAAGCGCGTCAGTCCGCGCCTTCGTGTGGGCGGACCCGCCACCGCCGCCGCCTCCTGGGTTCCCGCATTTCTCAAATTCACCGCCGACAACCACGTCCCCGTAGACTTCGTTTCTTCGCACGGTTACGCAGACGACACAGTTCACAACCTCTTCGGGGATAATTCTGGCGTTCCCGCCGATCTCCCCATGGATCAGCGTGTCTGCCGCGCTATTGCTAAGGTCCGCAATCAGATCAAGACTTCCGCCACGCCCAACTTGCCCCTATTCTGGACGGAATGGAATGTTCAGGGGATGGACCAGTCCCGCGACACGATCTTTGTCGGGCCTGCGCTGGCGAACACAGTGCGGCAGTGCGATGGCCTTGTAAACATGATGTCCTTTTGGACCTTTTCTGACGTGTTTGAAGAGGGTGGCCCCATCGCAAAGCCCTTTGAAGGGAATTTCGGTCTCCGTGCGAAGGGTGGCATCAATAAGCCAAGTTATTATGCCTTTGCTCTGCTTCATGAGCTGGGTACGACGAGACTGCCGAATTCGTCGAAAAATGTGATCGTCACCAGGACATCAAAAGGCGGGCTGGTAATTGCCGCATGGAACCTTGTCGATCCGGGCCAGCACGGAGCAACGCAAACGATGGACTTGGATTTTCATGGTATTTCCCCAAAGGATGAAGTTACAGTGCAGCGTGTGGATAGCGATCACAGCAATGTACTAAACGACTATGCTGCGATGGGCAAACCGCTCGATCCAACGCCGGCTCAAGTGAATGAGCTGAACGAGGAAACGGCATTAGCCCCTCCGAAGCGTATGGACCTCGTGAATGACCAGTTGAAATTAGTTCTAAGTCCCGATGCGTTGGTTCTGCTGAAAGTCATTCCTGGCGGAGGAAACTAGACCGGCTGAACCGAGAATCGGCGTCCGGTCAGACCGATACATACTCCATCTCGAGAACAGCAGGTTAGATCTCATCCTGACTCCGAAGGTGCTTTTCCTAGTCAAAATTAGTATCCGATGCGGCTGCAGCTACGCCTATGGCGGTTTCTTGTAAGTGGCCTTGCCCATCATTGAGTCGTTGCACCAAAGAATCGGATTTTCGCCAGGCGTTACCGTGGCCTTTGTGACTTTCAGACCTGCTCTCCCGGACGCTTAAAAGGCTCGAAGCCGGCCCGTTCCATCCCGCGCCTCGCCTCGGGGTTTTTCATGAACGTCTCCCATACGAACCCGGTCCGCGCGTTTTCCGCCATCAGCATGGTGATACCTGTGTCGATGCCGATCACATCAGTGTCGTACCAGCCAGTAAGTGGATTGAAGGCGTCGACGAACCCGTAACGGCACCAGGCCTTCGGATAGCGATCATGAATCGTGTGCAGAACGCGCATTGTGTCAGCTGGAAGAAATGGAATGGAGCCACCCGCGGCGCACGGAACGACGGTGCCGTCGATAGGGCCGACAGCCGGTGGTCCGCCCCACACCACATATCCTTTTTCCGAGTCCGATGCCGTGATACCCCAGAGCGAGTCGGTGTAGTCGGAGAATTCAGGATGCAATTCCATGCAGAAGATGCGGTGGGCATCGGTGGCGACTATGGAGTTCTCAAAGTAGTCCGCATAGTGATCGCGCTTGTGCCTGAAGTCAAACCATGCCTGCGAGTACTGGTTGACAAATAGGGGCGCGAATGAGCCAACATAGCGCAGTCCGTCGTACTCGAAGATGGTCCGCTTCCATGCATCCCATGTGGCGCTCTTCAAGGGATGCGAATTCGATCCCATCCCCAGCAGGTATATCATCATCAACTCGCTGTAATTGCTCCACCGACTTGGGATAAATCCGAGCTCCGGAGTCCAGCCCATGGAAACAAGGTCAGTGCCCTCCGCGATCCACGTCCAGTCCACACGATCGAAGATAGCGTACGCCAGTTCGTCGATGTCACGATCGTGAAAATACTGTCGGCAGGTCAGCGCGCCGCACAAGAGTATCGCTGTATCCACTGAAGAGGCTTCCGATTCCCACACTCTTTCGCCGGTGTTCATGTCGGCGAAGTGAAAGAAGAAGCCACGATGCGTGGGCGCCTTGTGCCACAGGAAGCTGAGTGACCGCACAACGCGCTGGCGCGCCTGCTCGTAAGAAATGAAGCCGCGCTTATGCGCAATGCAGATGGCGGTCAGTCCAAAGCCGAGCGAGGCGATGCTGGCCACAGTGCTGTTATCCTTGGCGCGCACATTGCAGCGGTCCTTAATGAGTCCGGTGGTGGGATTCGACTGCTCCCAGAAGAAGAGAAAGTTCGCATGTTCCAGGTCGTTTAAAAAAGCGTCGTCCTGCTTCGTGAGGGTGGTCAGCTGCGGCAGGACTGCGGGGCGCGCCTGACTCGACTCCGGATCCAGCTGCGCCACGGTATCAGCCAGCGAGAATGCCTTTGATGGTGCCAAGGAAACCAGCGATGTCCAGGCCATTTGGCGTAGCATCGTGCGGCGCGAAATATGCCCTCCGCTCCCAATGCCTCGCTTCCCGACGTGTTTGTTGGTCGAATTCTCTATGCCCATTCCGGCCGCCTTGTCCGATAATTGACTAGGAACTATACCATCCCCGATTTTTCATGAATGCGTTCGGTCAACATCAGAAATCGCGAACCCCAGACGGCAAACCGCGCGGCAAAAGCGTCAAAATCATCTACAGACGTGCTTGTCATCAATGAAACCGAACAAAACCTTCATTTTGGTAGCGATAGGCATACTGGGCACGGCCGCCACGATTGTGCTCGTGGTCCGCGCCCGGCACTTGCGGCCCCGATCCATCACGATTGAGGGCGCTGTTATCCAGCGCGATGCCGACGCCCGCAAGGAAGTTCCCATTCCCGGCGCCACAGTCACCTTGTCAGACCGCGCCAGCAGCGCCACCACAACCTCCACTGCCTCAGGATACTTCAGAGTGACCGTCCACAAGCAAGTCTGGCCGAGGGAAACGCTGCACCTGGCTTTCAGCGCACCCGGCTACCATCCTCTCGACATGGAATTGAAATTAGGTTTGCGCGCTCACCTCAAACAGCTCTTCATTGCTGAGATGAAGCCTGTGACTGCTCCGGTGGCTACGGTTGCACATCGTCCACCCATATTGGTCTCGAATGTTCTAATTCGCTATACCGTCAACTACGCGACAGAGACAAATGTCGGCGCAGTAACCAAGACCTTTCAGGTGGACAATCAAGGCAATGTGCCATGTAAAGGTCAGTCTCTCTGCTCTCCGGATGGGAACTGGCGTGCTTCGCGCGGATCGATAACGCTCGACGCCGGAGCCGGCAATCTCCTCCACAACGTGCGTGTCTCGTGCATCGCCGGACCCTGCCCGTTTACACGGATCGAGTCCAAGGGCATGAACCATGTTGGCCAAACCGCTGTCGTCTCAGCCATCGACTGGTCTGATACTGCTACGTTTCTGGTTGAGGCCGAAGTCTTTCAGAAGATGATCGCCTCTGGCGTGCGCGAGTCCTATCCCGTTATCTATGGTAGCGATCTTCACTTTACCCTCCCACCCACCGCAGAGGGGCCGAGTATAGACGCAAATATTAACGGCACGCCGATCGTGTTTCCACTTGGCACTGGCTTATATATGGACTGGGCTACATGCACCTCGGAAAGCGGTCCCAATAGCGCAACAATGTATCAATGCGAGCTTAAACCTGGCTACCACTTCTGATTCTTCCTCGGGAAGCGATGTAGTTTTCCCGAAGCATTCCCACTAACGCTGCCGGGAAAACTGGTATGGGCGTGGGTTGTTCCGCATCAGCGGCGAGGGGTATGCAGCAACCTCACGCGAACACTATAGCGTTTACGCCAAACGTCTGCCGCTCCATTTATATTTCGCTTATGCGGACGGCGGACGAGGCAGGCAGACCATGAAGAAATCAAAGCACGCCAGTCTTTTTACGAAACACAGCGATGAACGCGACCGCTCGCCAGTGCGAAGCACACGGCGCGTCCTGATTGTCGCTGTGCCCCCGGTGAGGACGCTGGACGTGTTCGGCCCGCTAGAGGTGTTCGGGGATGCCAATCGTTCCCGGAGTGACGGGCCGATTTACGAAATCAATATCATTTCGGGCGGAATGGACCGAGATGTTCTGACTCATCTCGGTACAACGCTGCGAACAGATCGAACCTTTCGCGAATATCGTGGCCCGGTCGATACACTTCTTGTTGCCGGGTTTGATGGCGTTTCAAAGGTTCGATACGAATCGAAGTTTCTCAGTTGGCTGAAAGATCGATGCGGCAGCAGCCGGCGCTTTGGCTCGGTCTGCACCGGCGCACTCGTTCTGGCGGAGGCTGGTCTGCTCGATGGGCGTCGCGCGACGACGCACTGGAACTGGTGCGAAGAGCTTGCGCGCGACTACCCGCGCGTGACCGTGGACCCTACCCCCATCTATGTTCGAGATGGGAACTGCTATACGTCAGCAGGCGTGACGGCCGGAATCGATCTCGCACTCGCCTTAGTGGAAGAGGATCTGGGCAGGTCAGTTGCCCTTAAGGCTGCCCAAATGATGGTGGTGTTTCTGCGGCGGCCGGGCGGCCAATCGCAGTTCAGCGCCACTCTCATGGCCCAGATTTCTGCGAAATCGCCTCTCAACGATTTGCTTGCATGGCTTCCTGACAACATCCGGCGCGATCTCTCCGTCAAGAGTCTCGCCCAACGTGCAGCCATGAGTCCCCGGAACTTTGCTCGCCTGTTTCAACAGGAAGTGGGCAGGACACCGGCAAGGTACATAGAGGACCTCCGCCTTGAAGCTGCGCGCCGTCAGATTGAATCGGCAGCGATGAGTTTTGAGGAAGTAGCGGTTTCCTGTGGTTTTACTTCCGCTGAGATACTTCGCCGCGCGTTCGAGCGCCGCCTGGGCGTTTCGCCTCGCCAATACAGGGCCTCTTTTGGGCGTGCTCGCGTGCGGTAATCGTTTCGCCTCTGATTGGCAGGAATGGTTGTTTCTTTGTCCGTAAACGCTGGGTTCTATTGAAGAGGCACCTGCATCAAAAACCGGTACGTGACTATGCTGGCGTGGCCGCCAAGATCATTTCTTCAGGAGAATCCTCATGAATAACCTCGACCTCATGTTGAAACGCAACAAAGAGTCCGCCACCCCTATGCCATCTCTTCCACAATCTTTGCAAACTTTGAAGGCAGTAATCATTAGTTGCGCCGATATGCGCGTTGATCCTGCTCAAGTGCTTGGAATCAAGCCCGGTGAGGCCGTCGTAATGAGAAACATCGGCGGTCGAGTCACGCCGGGACTGCTGGAGGAGTTCGGTCTTCTCGGACGAATCGGGGAGGTTGCCGGAACGATTCCGGGCGGAGGCGGGGAGTTTCACCTAATCGTGCTTCATCATACGGATTGCGGCAGTACGCGTCTCGTGGGAGATCCTGCCATGCTGGCGCACTACTTTCAGATACCGGAAAGAGAAGTTGAGACGAAGTCAGTCCGCGACCCGCGCAAGTCGGTGGCTGTCGATGTTGCTGCACTCAGGGCGATTCCGGCATTGCCGGACGAGTGGCTCATCTCAGGCCTCGTTTATGACGTCGCGACCGGACTTGTCGAGGTTGTTGTACCTGCAGCGCCAATTCGTACCGCCCAAAATAGCCTGACGGCCGAGGTCGCGTAAGAACACCGGCGTCACCGCGCAGGAATAGCGTGGAGAGTGCATCTTTCCGACTAAGTCTGACGAGATACGTCACGATGAGTAGTCCTTTATTTATAAGTAAGACATCCAAGCCAGAGCTGACTGTGCGACCGCTGTCTGTGGGCTGCCTCATCTTTGAGCAGATGGATCAGATTGACTTCACGGGGCCGTTTGAAGTTCTTTCACGCATGCCGGACACCACAGTCCAGGTCATCGGGAAAGAACTTCAGCCTGTTCGCGACGTTCAAGGGCTTCGGCTTTCGCCGGATACGAGCATTGCGGAAGCAGGACTATTTGATGTCCTGCTCGTGCCCGGCGGTTATGGGCAGCAGGCACTGATGCATGACGAGGAAGTGCTCGGGCTCATCCGCAAGCATGTCGAGAGCAAAAGGCTCGTATTTTCGGTCTGCACCGGAGCCCTGCTGTGTGGTGCAGCCGGTGTTCTCATGGGAAGACATGTAACGACTCATTGGAGTGCCCGGCATTTGATGCCGCATTACGGCGCAGTTCTGGCGGATGCAAGGGTAGCAGCAGACGGCAACATTATTAGCGCCGCTGGAGTCACGGCAGGTCTGGATGCGGCTCTTGTGCTGGTATCACTTCTGCGCGGAGATGCAGCTGCGCAGGAGATTCAGCTGGCCATTGAATATGCGCCGAACCCCATCTTTGACAGCGGTACTCCAGAGAGTGCACCGGCTGAAGTGCTTGAGAGCTTTCAGAAAAAATACGAGCCGATCGGAACTGCAAGGGAGACCGAGGCAATTCGTAATGGGCAAACGAAACACCGTAGCATTTCGCTATGAGTGGCGCCAGGGGGCGTTCAACATGTGATGAGGGAATTAAGCAAAGTTCAAGGTCTTTCCGTTCATCTTGCCACGGTTTAGCGTCAATAACCTTTCAGAAGCACCGGCTTTACCAAGTCTTCAATCTTGGCAGCCATCTCCTCGGCGGGGATGCGACAGCCGGTCTGTAACCAGAGGCGCGCGGCTCCGAAGACGGCCCAGGCGGCTGTGGTCGACTGTAACGCCGGATCGGTGCCGGACGCTATCTCATGACGGCCAAGACCCTCCCTGAACATGCCTTCAACGACCGAAATGATGGCGCTTTCGAGCGGCAGTCGAGCCAGCTGACCCGGACAGTTTCCGATCTCGGCGAGATAGTCGCAGACGCCGAGTGCAATAGCGCGCAGCGCTCCACGGCAGTCGACCAAACAAATGCCACGACGCTCGATCAGGTCCCGAAAGCGGGATTCTGTCATGGCTTGCAGAAGCGCACTCTTGTCAAGGTAATGAAGGTAAAAGGTGTTTCGGTTCACGTTCGCCTCGTCGGCGATCTCCTGAACCGAGATGTCATCGAAGCTCTTCTTTTTCAGCAAAGTGGTCAGAGAATCCACGAGCGTCTTCCGGGTGCGCAAAACACGGCGATCCTTAATCTCGCTGCCGTATTGGACAGACTCGACCATTCCAG
>JASHUR010000152.1 GCA_030039895.1 Acidobacteriaceae bacterium
CCACCTTCCGCCGCTATAGCCCGGACTCCATCAAGTTCGCCGACACCGTCCCTTCCACCATTGCCGCCATCCATCCCGGCGATCAGCTCCGTGCACGCGGCTCGCACCCCCCCGGCGCTGCCGAGCTTACTGCTGACGCCGTTGTCTCCGGCACCTTCCGTAATATCTCCGCCACGGTCATCTCCTCTGACCCGGCCGCGAACACCGTCACCATCCGCGACCTCGTTACCAAGAAACCCGTCGTCATCCACATCACCGCCGAGTCCCAGCTGCACAAGCTTCCGCCCAGCATGGCCGAAAATCTCGCCATGCTCTTCAAGCATCCCGGCAATCATCCCGCCGCCGCCGACCACCCCGCGGAAGAGCATGCGCAATATCACATGCCGCCCGGCGCTGCCGGTGCCAATGGAAATGCGCACGCGGGCGACGACCTCACCCGCATGCTTGCTCGCACCCCAATCGTGCAGCTGGCTGATCTTCACAAAGGTGACGCCGTCATGATCGTCGCTACGCAAGGAACTCCTGGCTCCGCGACCGCCGTTGCCCTGGTGGCCGGAGTAGAACCAATCCTCACTGCTTCACCCTCCGCAAGCCAAAGCATGTTCTCCGCCTCGTGGAATGTCGGCGGAGGCGGCGAACAGGCAGCGGGAGCAGCGGGCACACCGTAGCATCGTAAGTCCCCGGCCCTGCCTGCCGGTGATCGCAAAGCAAGCCGCCCGGACAAATTGTCAGGGTAGAAAAAGACACTACGCGGTCATTCGCCGCTCACAGGAGAGGACTTCTCTCCTAACATCGACTTGAACGGAGCACAGTGATCTCTCTTCGCCGCTATCTGGTTCTCCTCATCGCCCTTCTCGCCGTGTCCCTCTGCTGCGCCGCCCATGCACAGTCCACGGTTACGCTTCACGGTGCCATCACTGACCCGACCGGGGCCGTCATCCCCAACGCCACCATCAGCCTCACCACGCCCGACGGCCACACCGTTGCCACCGTCACCTCTGACAGCTCCGGCCAGTACAGCATCGCCAGCCTCAAGCCCGGACTCTACATCGTCCTCGTCAGCGCCAGGGGCTTCGCAACCTCCGAGTCCAAAGCCGTCAGCTTCAAGCCCGGCCAAAACCTGCTCTTCAACGTCACTCTGCGCATCGCCATCGCAAAGCAGCAGGTCATCGTAAACACCGACGTGCCTACGGTCAGCGTCTCCCCTACCGAGAACGCCAACAGCATCGTTCTCAAGGGAAGCGCCCTTGATGCTCTTTCCAACGACCCGGATGAGCTGCAGGACGAACTCAATGCTCTCGCCGGTCCGGCGGCCGGCCCAAACGGCGGCCAGATTTACATCGATGGATTCACCGGCGGCCAGCTCCCCCCAAAATCCGCCATCCTCGAAATCCGCATCAACCGCAATCCCTTCTCCGCCGAGTACGACAAACTTGGCTATGGCCGCATTGAGATCATCACCAAGCCGGGCACCAATCAGCTTCACGGTCAGTTCTTCGTCTTCGGCAATGCCTCGCAGTTCAACACCGGTAACCCCTTCGACAAAAACATCCCCGACTATTACAGCTACATGTTCAACGGCACCCTCAGCGGCCGCATCAGTAAGCATGCCTCGTTCTTCCTGAGCGGCCAGCGCCGACAAATTCAGGACGACGCCATCATCGCTGCCTTCCGTCTCGCCGGAGAGGTCAACGGCGACTTCGCCAATGGCGTCTATACCAACCCTGCCGACTACAACACCGTCAGCTTCTCTGATGCTCTTGTTACGCCGCAGACCCGCACCAACATCAGCCCGCGCATCGACATCGGTCTCGGCTCAAAGAACACCCTCACCATTCGCTACCAGTACTACAACGACGGCGAGCAGAACCAGGGCATCGGCCAGTTCAGCCTCAGGGATCAGGCTTACAATGTTTCGTCTACTGAACACACCCTGCAGCTAAGTGACACGCAGATCATAAGCAACAACATCATCAACGACACGCGCTTCGAATTCCGCGTCGATACCTCCAATCAGTCTCCCGCCGCAGTCACTCCGATGGTGCAGGTCTCTGGAATCGAAACCTTCGGCGGCAGCGCAGACCAGATCAACAACGACAAAACTCTCTACTACGAGCTGCAAAACAACACCGCCATTGCCGCAGGCAAGCACTCCCTCAATATCGGCGGGCGTCTCCGCGCCACGCGTGACGCCAACACCTCGAACGCAAACTTCAACGGGACCTTCACCTTCGGCGGCAACCGCTGTTCCTCCGGCCAGTCCGGCTGCACGCCAACCACTGCGGCCCAGAACTACGGAAACACCATCTATGGGCTCGGCACCGGACAAACCTGGGCTGAAATCCACGCCAACGGTGGCGGCCCCAGCCAGCTCAACCTTGTCTACGGAAACCCCAAAATCGTCGACTCAATGGCCGACGTCGGACTCTACTATCAGGACGACTGGAGTGTCTTGCCGAACTTCACCTTCAGCTACGGCCTCCGCTGGGAGTCGCAAAGCGGCATTTACGATAAGAGCGACTGGGCGCCCCGCTTCGAACTCTCCTGGGGCCTCGCCCGTCACGGCAAGCAGGCAAAAACTGTGCTCCGCGCAGGTTACGGAATCTTCTACGACCGCTTCGAACTCAGCCAGATCCTGCAGGCCGACCGTCTCAATATCAGCCCGGATTCGCCTCTGCATGAAGCCGTCGTTGGGGAGCCCACCTGCTACAGCGCAACCAGCATCACCTCAGCTGATCTCTCCGCCTGCGAGGGCGCTGGCAGCGCCGCGAGCAAGGCCGCTGTTTATCAGATCGCGCCCCATCTCCAGGCCTCCGCCAATGAGCAGTTCGGCGCTAGTATCGAGCGTCAGATCACCAAGGGCTCCACTGCCTCGGTCACCTATCTCTACTCGCTCGGCCAGCATCAGTTCATCACCCGCAACGCCAACGCGCCGCAGGTACCCGATTACAACCCCGACGAGCCGAACATCTACCAGTACTACTCTGAGGCCGTCTATAAGCAGAATCAGATCATCGCTAACTTCAATGCGCGCGCCGGCCAGCGTCTCACATTCTTTGGCTTCTATACCGCCAGCTGGGCCAACAGCGACACAGACGGGGTCAGCTCCAACCCCTCCAACTCCGCCAACCTCAAGCTCGACTACGGCCGCGCCGCATTCGACGTTCGCAATCGCCTGTTCCTCATCGGCTCTTTCGCCGTGCCATGGAACATGCGCTTAAGCCCATTCATCGTTGCTCAGTCTGGACGGCCCTTCAACATCACCCTCGGTCAGGACGTGAACGGCGACTCATTCTTCAACGACAGGCCTTCCTACGCCCAGCCCGGAGACACCGACACCATCTCCACACAGTACGGCGACTTCAACCTCAACCCCGGAACCAGCTACACACCTGTTCCCGTAAACCTCGGCGATGGCCCCGCGCTCTTCACCTTCAACCTGCGCGTCAGCAAGTCCATCGCTTTCGGTCCCAAGGTCGCCCACGGAGGCTTCAACAACGGCTTCGGCGGACACTGGCACGGACACGGCCTCGGCCCTGGCGGTCTCAACGGAGGCGGTGGAGGCGATCACGGCCCCTTCGGCCCCCAACAACAGGTCAACCGCCGCTTCAACATGACGATTGACGTGCACGCCCTCAATCTCTTCAACGACATCAACTACGCACCGCCCACCGGCGTCCTCGGCTCGCCGGAATTCGGCAAGTCCAACGCCTTGGCCGGACAAATCTTTTCCTCCGGCTCCGCCAGTCGGCGCATCTTTGCATCGCTCATCTTCAGCTTTTAGCTGAAGAAGCAACTCCCGCCCTGTACCCCACTCAAGCCCTTCGTTGGCTTGAGTGGGAAAGCTCACTCACCCGTATCGATCTGCGCCCGCTGCAGCTTGTCGGAGTAGTCCACATACACCGACTTCCACGTCGTGTAGAAATCCAGCGCGCCCGTGCCGCCCTCGCGATGCCCGTTGCCCGTCTGCTTCACGCCGCCAAAGGGTAAATGCACCTCCGCGCCTATCGTCGGAGCGTTCACATACGTGATCCCCGCCTCCAGGTCGCGCATCGCCCGGAACGCCTGGTTCACATCACGCGAATACAGCGCCGTCGACAGCCCATACTGGATCCCGTTCGCAATCTCTACCGCTTCATCGAAATCAGCAAACTCAATCAGGCTCACCACCGGCCCAAACACCTCTTCCTGCGCAATCCGCATCGCCGGCTTCACCTGGCCAAACACCGTCGGCGCAAAAAAGTGCCCCTTGTCATACACGCCGTCCTCCAGCGGAGCGCCGCCCGTCTGCAGCTTCGCGCCTTCCTTCTTCGCAATCTCGCAGTACTTGATTGACGTCTCGATCTGCTGCTGATTGATCTGCGGCCCCATCTGCACATGCTCATCCAGCCCGTTGCCCACCTTGAGTGCATCGGCCCGCGCCACCAGCCTCTTCGTAAACTCCGCCGCAATCTTCTTGTGCAGCAGAATCCGGCTCGTCGCCGTGCACCGCTGCCCGGTCGTCCCGAACGCGCCCCACACCGCGCCGTCCAGAGCCAGGTCAAGATTCGCATCGTCCATCACAATCATCGCGTTCTTGCCGCCCATCTCCAGCGAACACGGCTTGAAGTTTGCCGCCGCCGTCTGCCCCACCATGCGCCCCACTTCGCTCGAACCCGTAAAGGACACCGCTCTCACCCCCGGATGCGACACAATCGGCGCTCCCGCGTCCGGCCCGTACCCGGTCACAATGTTCACCACTCCCTCGGGCAGCCCCGCATCCATCAGCGCCTGCACCAGGTTGAAGGTCGAAAGCGGTGTGTCCTCTGCCGGCTTGATTACGCACGTGTTCCCGCACACCAGCGCTGGAAACAGCTTCCACGACGGAATCGCCATCGGAAAATTCCACGGTGCAATCATCCCGCACACGCCTACCGGCATCCTCACCGACATTGCAAACTTGTTCTTCAGCTCCGACGGCGTCGTCTGCCCAAACAGCCTGCGCCCCTCGCCCGCCATGTAGTAGGCCGTATCGATCGCCTCCTGCACGTCGCCGCGCGTCTCGCTCAGCACTTTGCCCATCTCGCGCGTCATGTCGCGGGCATACTCTTCCTTCCGCTCCGTCAATATCTCGCCCGTCCGGTATAAAATCTCCGCCCGCTTCGGCGCCGGAGTCAGCCGCCACGTCTTCCACGCCTCCGCCGCTGCTTTCACCGCAGCGTCCACGTCATCCGCGCCCGACGACTGGAACTCCCCCACCACATCTTCCGAATCCGCCGGATTCACATTCAGAAACGTCTTCCCTGTGCGCGCCGTCACCCACTCGCCGCCAATCAGGTTCTTGTAGAGCTTCGTAGACACAAAATCCTCCTTGAAACGAAACAGTCCAGCATAACAAGAAGTCCCGGATCAGGCTTTCCCCGCCTGCGACCCGCAATTTGCCCTTTCTCCATTGCATTCCGTGACTTTTTTTCGTAAAACCCCAATAGAGGCCTCCCCCGCACCCCGTACCCACCGTTGATTGGCCTACAATAAGGGCGAGTCTTCTCAGGAATTGTTCAATATTTCATGACTTCGAATGGTTTTTCGTCACGTTCGTCGCGTTCGCATAGTCTGCGCTCGCTGTTTAGTGTCTTCTCCAGCGATCTCGCAATCGATCTGGGCACTGCCAATACTCTCGTCTACGCCGCCAACAAGGGCATCGTCGTAAACGAGCCCTCAATCGTCGCCATTAACAAAAACACTGGTGAAGTTGAGGCGGTCGGCAAGGAAGCCAAGGAGATGCTCGGGCGCACCCCCGGCAACATCGTTGCCATCAAGCCTATGAAGGACGGCGTCATCGCCGACTTCAAGGTCACCGAAAAAATGCTCAACTACTTCATCCAGAAGGCCCACAACCGCAAGATGATGGTGCACCCCCGCATCGTCATCGGTGTGCCGTCTGAGATCACCCAGGTTGAAAAGCGCGCCGTCGAGGACTCCGCCTACCGCGCCAAGGCCAGCGAGGTCTTTCTCGTCGAGCAGGCCATGGTCGCAGCCATCGGCGCCGGCCTGCCCATCACCGAGCCCAGCGGCAACATGGTCGTCGACATCGGCGGCGGCACCACAGATATCGCCGTTATCTCGCTCTCCGGCATCGTCTACTCCCGCTCCGTCCGCATGGCCGGCAACCAGATGGACGAGGCCATCATGAACTACCTCAAGCGGAAATATAACCTGCTCATCGGCGAGCGCACCGCCGAGCAGATCAAGATCGACATCGGCTCCGCTTACCCCCTCGATAAGCCCGTGACCATGGAGATCAAAGGCCGCAACCTCATCGAGGGCGTCCCCAAGACCATCACCATCGACGACGGCGAAATCCGCGAAGCGCTCAGCGAGTGCATCTCCACCATCTTGAACGCCATCCGCGTCGCCCTCGAGCGCACGCCCCCCGAGCTCAGCGCCGACATCAGCGACCGCGGCATCGTGCTCACCGGCGGCGGGGCACTCATCAAGAACCTCGACAAGCGCATCCGCGAAGAAACCGGGCTGCCCGTCTCCATCGCCGACGACCCGCTCGCCAGCGTGGTCCTCGGTACTGGCAAAATGCTCAGTGACTTCCGCCTGCTGCGCAAAATCAAGATCGACTAAAGCATTTTCAAAGATGGTGTATGCCGGAGCCCTAGGGGCCGGTTCGACACGCCCATCAGGGGCGGCATCCTTGGTCAGCCTCTCAAAGGACGCCGAGTCTTTGAAAATGCCGCAGCAAATCTCTCCGGTGTGCCTCACTGCAAAACACAACCGCCGGAGAAATGTCTTAGCATGAGGGAAACGCGCCGAACTCGGACGCGTGCTTACAGGAGTATCTCGGCGTAGGCCGAAGTTCCAACCCCATGGAATCTTTCTTCAGCCGCTACAAGAACGCACTCGTCCTCATCATGGTGCTTCTGGCCCAGTTGCTGGCGCTGGCCATTCAGGTGCGGCGTCCCGCGGCCGAAGGCGCTGACCGGCCTTCTGTGAGTCTCCTCCGTTATGCCGTCGTCAGCGTTGTCACTCCTCCTGAGCGGCTCATCGTCGGCACCGGCCACTGGTTCAGCTCCCTCTGGTTCGGCTATTTCGATCTCATCCATGTCCGCCGGCAAAATGCCTCCCTCAAACAGCAAGTCCAGCGGTTGCAGCTTGAGGAGGCCGGCCTTGCCCAGGACGCCGCACAGGGCCAGCGCCTCCAGCACCTGCTTGACTTCAAGGAACACTACATCTACAAGACACTTCCCGCGCAGGTCATCGGAACAAGCGGCGCTGAAGAGTCTCAGGTCATCTACATCGACAAGGGCTCCGACAACGGTCTCCAGCAGGACATGCCCGTCATTACTGCCGACGGCATCGTCGGCAAGGTCAAAGACGTCTTCCCGCACACCAGCCAGGTCCTGCTCGTCACCGATCCCACTAGCGGCGTCGGGGTTGTTCTTGAGGCCACCCGCACCAGCGGTATCCTCAAGGGCCGCCCCTTCGGCCAGTTGCAGGTCGTCGATATCTCCCCGGACAGCCGCATCAAGTCCGGCGATCCCATCGTCACCAGCGGCGGCGACCAGATCTTCCCTCGTGGGCTGCCCGTCGGCACCGTGGATCGCGTCGTTCCTGACCCCGAGCACGATCCGCTCGTCGATGTCCTCGTGCACCCCGCGGCGCATCTCGCCGGCCTCGACGAGGTCCTCGTGGTCACCAACGTCGGCGATTCGCTCTCCCCGCAGGAAGCGAAAGACATCGCCGCAAGCGAGGCTGAGAGTGAAGCCGAGCAGAAGCGCGCATCCGACATTCTTTCCGAACGCCTGCCCAGCCGCTACGACCCCAACGCCCCCGCCGACACCAACCCGCAGAACACCACCGGTCCCAACGGCCTTCCCATCTCGCCGCCGCCTCCGCCTCGGCCCATTCACCCCGATCAGTTCAGCCCCAACGCTGAACCCAACGCCGCCAACATGACTCCCGGACACCGCTGGGCGTCGGTCAAGTACGGCACCGAAGACACCACTCCTCGCGCTCATCCGCCCGCAGCGCAGCCGGGAAGCTCGACCACCAGCCCCACCGCCACAGCGCCAGCCGCTCAAACCTCCTCGGCCCCAGCCGCCAAGACCGCGCAGCCTAAGACCTCCGCTCCCATTGCGCCCAAAGCTAAAACCATCACCGGCGGATCCAGCGCACCCGGCAAAGTCGGCTCAAACGGACCGTCAGCGCCGTCCCATGCACCTGTAAAGCCGCGCCCCGCCGCACCTGCTTCAACTTCGCAAACCGCACCCCCGCAGGGAGGACACCGCTAGCAATGGCGCTCATGGCATCCACGCGCCGCGAGGCCGACACACAATCTTTCCCGTTGTTCGTCTACGTGCTCACGCCTCTGCTGGCGCTTGGACTCCAGTCCTTTGTCCCGCTCTTCTTCTCGCATTTCTCCATCCTCGACCTGCCTCTTCTCGTTGTCATCTACTTTGCCTCAACCCTCCGCACGCCCATCGCCGCCACCATCGGCGGCGCGCTCATCGGCCTCGCCCAGGACGCTCTCACGCACCAGCCGCTCGGCGTCTTCGGCATCGCCAAAGCCTGCATCGGCTACGTGGCCGCCTCGCTCGGCGTCCGCATCGACACGGAAAGCCCCGCCACCCGTCTCGTACTCACTTTCTTATTCGTCGTCCTTAACGACGGCATTGACTGGGTCCTCATTCGCCACCTGCTCGCCCACCCCATGCCCTGGGGATGGCTACATGAGCTCGTACGTGCTGCCATCAATACCTTCATCGCCATCATCCTCTTCGCCCTGCTCGACCGGCTCAAAAACCGGGAGTAGCATAGGAGGCAACACTCTCTTCGCAACAGCTCGCCAACCCATCAGAATGATTCACAGATGAGCGATTCCCTCCCCATCTTCGAAAAAAGGAAAGACAGTCTCCCGGCCTACAAGCTTGCTGTCTTTCAGTACGGCATTGTCGCCATCTTGATCGTGCTCATCTTCGGGCTGTGGCGTCTGCAGGTCGTCGGCGCTCAGAACTACCATGCCCTCGCCGAGGCCAATCGCATCCGCAAAATCCCCATCCTCGCCGCCCGCGGGCAAATCTTCGACCGTGAAGGCCGTCTGCTCGTCGACAACTATCCCTCGGTCTCCTGCTTCCTCGTCCGCGAACAGGGCCACGACATTCACCCCGACCTGCCCCTCATCGCACGCGGTCTGCACATGACTCTCGACCAGATCGACGCCATCATCCACAAATACCGCACTGCGCCCAAATATCAGCCCATCCCTCTCAAAGAGGACATCACCCCCGACGAGCAGGAATTCATCGCCGCCCACGCCGATGAAATGCCCGAGCTCGAAACCATCGAGGAGCAGCGCCGCCTCTATCCCAAGGACGGCTTCGCCGCCCACCTCATCGGATACGTCGGTGAAGTCAGCGAGCAAATGCTCGACAACGATCCCCGCTACGCTTTCTACCAGCCCGGCGACGTCGTCGGCCGCTCCGGCGTAGAGGAATCCTACGACTCCATCCTGCGCGGGCAGGACGGCTCACGCGACGTCCTCGTCGACAGCCACGGACGCGAAGTCGGCACCCTCGGCACCGAACCCTCCGTCCCCGGAAAGAGCCTCCGCCTCACCATCGACCTCGACATTCAGCGCGCCGCTGAAAACGCCATCGGCAACCGCGACGGCGCCATCGTCGCCCTCGACCCGCACACCGGCGAAGTCCTCGCCATGGTCAGCCGTCCCACCTTCGACCCCAATCAGTTCTCCGTTCACATCAGCCGCGACGAGTGGGACAAACTCATCAATGACCCCGACCACCCCCTGCTCAATAAAGCCATTCAGGCCATGTCGCCTCCCGGCTCGACCTTCAAAATCGTTATGACCCTCGCCGGCCTGCAGGAAGGCATCGCCCAGAACCTCAAAGTCGACTGCCAGGGCGGCGCCACATTCTACGGACACTTCTACGCCTGCGACCGCCACCACGGCGAAGTCAACATCAACACCGCCCTGCCCTATTCCTGTGACACCTACTACTACACCCTGGCCGTCAAGCTCGGCATTGATACCATCGCCAAATACGCGCACATGGTCGGCCTCGGCCAGAAGACCGGCATAGACCTTCCCGACGAAATCGCCGGCGTCATGCCCTCGCCCGAGTGGGCCATGCGCAACTTCCACCGCAAGTGGTACGCCGGAGAAACCGTCTCCGTCGGCATCGGTCAGGGAGCCATCGCCGTTACCCCAATACAGCTCGCCCGCACCATCGGCGGCATCGCCTCCGGTGGCGTCTTCAAGCGTCCTCACGTCGTCTTTCCCAGCGAGCTCCCGCCTGAGTTCCGCCAGGCCATCCTCGACACCTATCCCGGCTCAGGCGACAAAACCATCCCCATCGATCCCGCCAATTGGCAGATCATCACCGACGACATGGCCAACGTCACCCAGTCCCCCATCGGCACCGCCTACTCCTCGCGCCTCACCGACATCGACTTCGCCGGCAAGACCGGCACTGCGCAGGTCGTGAGCCACAGCTTCGGGATGAAGAAAGTCGCGTCGAACATAAGCGAGCGTGCCAACTCCTGGTTTGTCGGCATCGCCCCGCGCCGTAACCCGGACATTATTGTGGTCGTTTTCTGGCAACACGGCGGCTGGGGAACCGACTCCGCACACATGGCCGCTCAGGTCATTCAGGCCTTCGTGGACAAGCAACGCCGACTCGACCACAACCTCATGACCCAGCCCACCGAGTCAGCGCAGAAGTCCAATCCGCAGAGACCAGAAAAAATTGATGTTGGCGCCGTCTGGTCAGTCCCCGGCGACCCCAACATCTTCGGCGGCAAGCCCCTCGCCTCGGGCAAATCAAAATCCGGCCAGCCTGCCAACCCCGAGTTCGCCTCAGCCCGCGCCGGACACTTCTACCTCACCATCCCCCCGGTCGCCGCCTCTAATTACAAAGCCAATAATTTAAATGAATTGTCATCCCGACCGGAGTCCGCGTCATCGGGACCCCCGCGGACAGGTCTTCGTCCGTGGGGTGCCCTAGCGGACGTAGTGGAGGGACCTGCTGTTCATTTCAACCCATCACGTCCCTGAACTTTGCCTATGATTCCCGCATCAGCAAAACCCATTGTCATCCCGACCGAAGCGACCGTCAGGAAGCGTAGCGGAGAGATCTGCGTTTGCAACCAATCGATGAACACATGAAAGAACATTCATATTTCGTCTATATCATGGCCAGCAAAACGCACGTCCTCTATTGCGGCGTGACTAACGATCTCATCAGACGGGTCGCGCAGCACAAGCGCGGTGAATTCCCCGGATTCAGCCAAAAGTACAAATGCCATCGCCTTGTCTGGTTCGAGCACTTCCAGTACGTCGGAAACGCCATTACGCGCGAAAAACAAATCAAAAAGTGGAACCGGGCGAAGAAGCTTGACCGCATTCGGGAATCTAACCCTGCCTGGATTGATTTGAGCGAGGGCTGGTTTGATCGGATAAGCCAAGAGGGCTATTTCGTTCCGGCAGGCATCAACGAGCGAGAGACTAACGGGCTTTTGCCGATACCGGAAAAACGGTTAACCCCATGAGCCGCCGCATTCTCTCTTTCCGCGACTTTGACTGGACCCTTCTCGGGTTTGTCCTCATGCTCGCCGTCATCAGCGTGCTCGAAATCTACTCCGCCACGCTGCACACCAAGTTCGTCGGCTTCTACAAGCAGCAGATTCTCTGGTTCCTCGGCGGCCTGGTCGCCATGTTTGCGCTCTCCATCGTCGACTATCACCGTTTGCTCGACATCGGCTATTGGCTCTATGGCTTCTGTATCCTCTCGCTGGTCGCCGTCCTCACCGTCGGCGCCAAAGTGCTCGGCGCGCGCCGCTGGATCAGGCTCCCCGGCGGCATCCACTTTCAGCCATCCGAGTGGGTCAAGCTTGTCCTGATCCTCGTCGTTACCCGCTACTTCATCAATCTCATCGGTCGCAAACTCACCTGGCCCGACGTCCTTAAGGCCATGGCCCTCGTCGGCGTGCCCATGCTGCTCGTGCTCAAGCAGCCTGACCTCGGCACCGCACTCACCTACTCGCCCATCCTCCTTGCCGGACTCTTCCTCGGAGGCATCGACTGGAAAAAGACCACCATTCTCGTGCTCGGCGGACTCCTGCTCGTCGGCGTCGCCTTCTCTACAAATAAGATCCTGAAGCCCTATCAAAAGGCCCGCCTTACCAGCTTCATGAATCCCAGCGCTGATCCGCGCGGCAGCGGCTACCAGATCCTCCAGTCCAAAATCGCCGTCGGCGACGGCGGCGTCTTCGGCCGCGGCACCACCAAGGGCACCCAGACGCAGGGCGACTTTCTGCCCATCCCCTATACCGATTTCATCTTCGCCGCCTTCTGCGAAGAGCACGGCTTCATCGGCGCAATCATCATCCTGCTGTTATACTTTCTTATATTGATGCGTCTGATTCAGGACGCTCAGACAGCCGCTGACCTCCCAGGCACGTTCCTGGTTATGGGCGTGGTGGCCGTGCTCATCTTTGAGATTGCGGTCAACGTCGGTATGGTCATCGGCCTTATGCCGGTCACCGGGATTCCTCTCCCGCTTATGAGCTACGGAGGCTCCTCGGTGCTGTTCACTTTCCTGGCTCTGGGCATGGTTATGAATGTCCGCATGAACCGCTTCGTGAACTAAGTCCCCGGCGCAGACGACTTTAGGTAAGAAGCCCGCTTACGCGGGTGAGTAGTACCAGGGTTTTAGAAATTCAACGTTATCCGGCCGGACAGATCATCGGGCCGGACAGGATTGATGAAGGAATGAGCGCGCAAAGATGGGAAACGGCCCCGCCTGATCTTCTGGCTGATGTGGCCACAAACTCCTTGCACGCAGTCTTTCCCTATAAGACAGTTGATTTTTCCAGTGGACCTCCGCCGGAAATCCGGTGTGAGCATGAACTCTCTCCACCAAAAAGCATCTTTGTCCCGGTGGCCGTCCCCAAGCCATCTCCAGTCCTCTCCGGTTCCCCGCTCTGCTCTGTCTCGACCATTGCCCTGATGCCCAGGCATCCGGCAGGAAAGAGACAGCATGTCAAAAGAAATTTGCATTTCCTCTACGCCGCATGAAACGCGGCTGGCGATCCTAGAAAACGACGAGCTCGCCGAAATCTACTACGAGCGCGAGAACGAATACACTCTCGCCGGCTCCATTTACAAAGGCCGCGTCACCCGCGTCCTCCCCGGAATGCAGTCCGCATTCGTCGACATCGGCCTTGAGCGCGATGCCTTCCTCTACGTAACCGACTTCCTTGAGGAGCAGGAAGACAGCGACGAGTTCGAACGCACCAGCCTCTCCAACAACGGCCAGTCACGCGACCAGTCCCGTCGCGAAGGCGGACGCAGCCGCCCGGCTCAGGCCGAAGCCTCGGCTTCCGAACCCTCCGGCGCTCCGGCATCGGAAGACGAATCCGGCGACCGGGAAGCGCCCTCCGGCACGCGCCGCTGGCGTGGCCGCCGTGGCCGTGGACGCGGCTTGCGCCGTGGCCGCGACTCGCAGGAGCGCGAAAACCGCAGTCAGGACGGCCACCAGCGTGAGCAAGCGCAGGACCATGCCGTCGAAGCCGGCTCGGAAGAGACCATCTTCGACGCCCCCGTCATCGACGTTCGCATGGACGAGAACGAGGCCTCCTTCGAACGCCATGCGTCTGCTTCGTCCGGCGACCGAATCGTGCTGCCCGGCGAATCGCTCTCCAAGTACGGAGGGAAGCCCGGCGGTCGGCCGGCCGCTGAAGCGCCAAGACCGCAGGCCGCAGCCGCTCCCGCCTTCAAACCCAACTATGTTCCGCCCAAACCCTCCACTCTGATCGAGACTCCGATCACCTGGGACGGCGGCTCGCTGCTTCCCGGCGAATCCCGCGCGCGCCACTCGCAGTCACGCCCCGCTCCGGCCCACGAAGCCGCTTTCGAGCTGGCAACAGAGCCGGTCGCCGAATCCGTCGTCGAATTTACCCACGACGTGCCCGCCGCAGTCGAATCAAACCTGACCTCCGCACCCGCCTCCGTCGAAGTCGCCGAGCCCGTCGTCGAGGAAACCCATTTGGAGCCAGTCGCCGAGGTTGCAACACCCGTCGAGCCAGAGCCGCGTCACGAGGTGGAACTGCACGACGAGGTCTTTGAGGAGGTACACAGGGAGTTCGAACCTGAGGACGCCTCCGCCTCGCACCGTATCGACACCAGCGCTCCCAGCGAGTTCCGCATCACCAATATCTCCGAACCGGAGGAAACCTACGAGCACGCGCCCGCCGTTGAAGTGACCCCTCACGAAGACCTCCCCGAGCATGACGAGCAGGCCACCGAGGTCGCCGATCAGCTCTTTGGCTTCGCTCCCGGCGCCGGAATCCTCGAAGAAGAGGTCATTGACGAAGACGAGTACGACTTTGAGCCTATCCATGCTCACGCCGACGATCAGGACTCGGAGGACCTTGAAGAGGAGACCCTCGAACACACCGGTCAAGAGATTAGCGACATCGTGCGCGACGAGCACCTCGACCAGCGCCTTGCCTCCGGGCCCGGTGTTTTGGAAGCCGAAGAAATCGGCGGCCTCGAGAGTGACGAACTTGAAATCACCGAAGCCGGCCTCGACGAAGAGGACGGCATCGACGAAGTGGAAGAGACTGCCTCAGCCGACAGCGCAGCACCGTCGCGCGACCGCGAAGAGCGTCGTGGCGGCCGCCGCGGTGACCGTCGCGGAAGCCGTGTGGGCCGACGTCAGGGCCGCGGTGGACATCGCGCCTCAGCGCAGACCATGGACCTGCCCATCATCAGCGATCTGCTGAAGCCCGGTCAGGAAATCCTGCTCCAGATCGCCAAGGAACCCATCGCCAAGAAGGGCGCGCGTGTCACCAGCCACATCGCGCTCCCCGGACGCTTCCTGGTTTTCATGCCCACCGTCAACCATGTTGGCGTCTCGCGCAAAATCTCCTCCGACGAGGAGCGCCAGCGCCTCAAGCGCATCCTCATCAGTGAGAAGGGTGATGCATCCGGTGGCTTCATCGTCCGCACCGCCGCCGACGGCGCCAGCGAGGACGAACTCCGCGCCGACCTGCGCTTCCTCATCAGCCTCTGGAACGATATCAAGCAGCGCGAGGAGAGCAGCAAGTCTCCGGCCCTCATCTATCACGACCTCAACCTCGTCGAGCGCGTGCTCCGCGATCAGGTCAGCGACAACTTCTCCACCATCTGGGTCGACAGCGAATCCGAGTACGAGCGCATCCTGCGTTTCCTCAACCGCTTCCAGCCCGCGCTCGTCCGCCGCGTCAAGCTCTACACGAAAGAGACGCCCCTCTTCGAGCAGTTCGGCATCCAGGAAGAAATCACCAAGGCCCTGCGCTCCAAAGTCTGGCTCAAATCCGGTGGCTCCATCGTCATCAACCAGACGGAAGCACTCGTCGCCATCGACATCAACACTGGCAAGTATGTTGGCAAGACCGCGCGCCTAGAGGACACCATCCTCAGGACCAACCTTGATGCCATCCCCGAAATCGTCCGCCAGATTCGTCTGCGCGATCTCGGCGGCATCATCGTCATCGACTTCATTGACATGGACGAGCGCCGCAACCGCCACAAGGTCATGGCTGCGCTCGAAGAGGCCCTCAAGGCCGACCGCGCCCCTTCAAAGGTGCTACAGTTCAATGATTTCGGACTCGTCGCCATCACCCGCAAGCGCGTCAAGCAGTCACTTGAACGCACCCTCAGCGTGCCCTGCCCTGTCTGCGCCGCCACCGGAATGGTCAAGAGCCCGGCGACCGTCGCCAACGAAATCTATACCGAGTTGCGCAAGATGTACCGCCATCTCGACCGCGGCGACATTATGCTTCGCGTCAACCCTGAGGTCGTCAAGGTCCTCAAGGCCAATAACGCGCGCTGGCTCGTCGAGCTCGAGGAAATGTCCGGCAAGACCATCATCGTCAAAAGCGATCCGGCCCTCCACCCCGAACAGTTCGACATCCACTAAAGAAAATAAGCAGAATATAGACAAAAGAAGGAGCAGGCCACCCAGCCTGCTCCTTTATTCTGCCCGGTTCCATCTATGTACATAAACTCAACCGTTGTACACATCTGCTAAACTGAAAAACAGAGAAACAACAAATGACCGTCACCAAGAGCCACATCATCCACAAGCATTTCCGTCTCGACTCCGCGAAGCTCAAGCGCGCGCAAAAGGTTCTCGACGCCGCCACTGAGACGGAAACAGTCGAACGTGCTCTCGACCTTGCCATCTCTGAATTTGAGCGCAACAGGATCGTCGAAGAGGCAAATCAGAAATTTCTGAAGAGCGGCATCTCTATTCGCGACGTCTATGGAGTTCTGTCGAAGTAGCGCATGCCTCTTCTTTTCGACTCGTCGATCTACATCTCAGCCCTGCGAATTGGCGACACCGCACATCTTCTGCTCAAACGCTGGGAGGGGGAATCTCCGCTTTGGCTCAGCTCTGTTGTCTTGGAAGAGCTTTATGCCGGGGCCGACCTCGCAGCTCATCGCATTCTGGAAAAGCTCGAGCGCGACTTTCAGAAGGCAGGCCGGATACTCACACCAAACCTGAGCGATTGGACACAAACAGGAAAACTTCTGCATCGCCTCGCTGATAAATTTGGATACGAGCAGATAGGCCGCGCCCGTCTCACCAATGACGCTCTTATCGCCACCAGCGCCGCGCGCACCGGCATCACAGTCATCACCACAAATCCACGTGACTTCGCACGCTTGGCGCAGTTCTGCCCTCTGCTGTGGCAACACCGGTCGCTCAATACTCCATGAAAGTTGTAATTCCTGCGTCACTTTGTCTTGCGGCAACCCGACTCTCATCCGCGACCAACGGGAGCGGCTACAAAACCCATCATCACGAATGGCGCAAAGCGCGTCTGCCTGGACGGCCAGTCCTTACATTGATGCCACCGGGATTATCGTCAAATCCTCCACCAGCCCCACTTCCTTCTGCACAAACGGCTCGCCGTACGTCACTCCCGCCAGCAGCCCGTAGTGCCGCGCCTCGGCAAACGTCCGCTCCCGAATCTCCTCTTCCGGCACAAACAGCCCGCTGCCTGCCTCCTGATTCGCAAATTGCGACCGGTACGCCATCAGCGCCTGGTGCCGCTCCTCGACGTGCGCCGTAATGTCCACCACAAAGCTCGGACGCACATCCGCATACAGACTCGCATACACAATCTTGAACGGCCTCCACGCCGGAGCGTCCGTCTCCAGCTTCTTCAGTCCGCTCAAAAAGCATGCCTCGTACCCCAGCGCCGAAGTTGTGTAGTGGTCCGGATGTCGCCCCGTCCAGTACGGCAGAATTACCACCCGCGGCCGCACCCTCCGCAACACCTCCACAATCTTCACGCGGTTCTCATACGTGTTCTCTACCCGTCCGTCCGGAATATCCAGCGCCCCGCGCCACACCACGCCCAGAATCTTCGCCGCCTCCATCGCCTCGGCTTCGCGCTCCGCCGCCGACCCGCGCGTCCCCGCCTCGCCGCGCGTCAGGTCCAGAATCGCCGTCCGTACGCCCTGCGCTCGCAGCTTCAGCAGGGTCCCGCCGCACGTCTGCTCTACGTCGTCGCGGTGCGCCGCAATCGCCAGCACCTCTGCATTCGCCTCGTTCGTCATACTCAATCACAATAAAAGAAAAGCGCGGCCCGTCAAAAGCCGCGCTTCTTGTTTCTTTTTCACTCGTTCTAGTAGTTCGTATTGTCCGCGTCGCTGCCGGCGTCCATATACGCCACGTCAGACGCGGTTCCCGTCACCGTCACGTTCGAGTTATCCAACTCGTTAAAATTCGCGGTGGCGTAGATATACACCTGTCCGCCTTCCGCCGTATACACCTTGTCCAGCCCTGTCACCGCAGCAATTCCAGTGGCATCGCCCTTGTATGCGTCCAGTGTCGGCTTGTTCGTCGACGTGTTGAACATCGTCAGGCACCCATAGGGAACCGACCCGCCCGAGGCCTGCGCTTTCTTGTATGTCTCACCCTCAAGGCAGTTCGACGACCCGATCCACAGCGTGTTGTCGTCGCCGAAGACCATCTTGTTATGCGTCCCGTCGCTGATCGGATACACCCCGGTCACTTGACCCGTCTGCGTGTTCAGCGTCGACAGGTACCCCTCGAACAATCCGTCCGATTGCAGCTGCTGCCCCGCCAAATACAGCGTGTTGCCGTTAAAGATGGCGTCTGTGGCTCCTCCTGCAACCTTGATATTGCTCTGCGCCACTAGCGCGATGCCTTTGCCCCCGGAAGTGTTCGTATTCAACTCTGACGCGGTAATCGGAATCACCGTCACTCCCGCCGTCGTGCCTCCGCACTCCGGTCCGCAATCCAGCACATACGCCGCCGACCCATCCGGAGAAAACACTGCCTTCGTCGGATGGTCAAAGCTCGCGTTCGGTCCCGTGCTCACCGGAAACGCGCAGAACGCCGGCAGGTTCTGCGGCTCGCAGTCCTGTGCATTCAGGTAGTGCTGCGGATCGCTCGACGCAGCCGCCGCCAGTTGCTGGTTCGCCGTCAGACCCACGATGCTGTACACCGCAAACTCATCGCTCGGGGTCGAGCCGATCGTCGTGTTCTGGCCTTGTGTCGCATTCTGCACAAACACCAGAGCAATTGTCCCTCCCGGATTGATCGAAACCCGGTACGCATTCGGCAGGTTCAGTTCATAAGACTTGCTCGTTGACAGATCCACGACAGAAACAACGTGGGTCGTTCCGTTCGTCGCATACACAAAGTCGCGTGGCCTGTCGATGAAGATGCTCGATGAAAGCCCGCCAGGAATCACAATCGGTGTCCCTGTCTTTTCCTCCGCGTAGTTTGCGATCACAAAGCTGCCGTCGCCTGCGCCATACACTGCGCCCACCTGTTCCTCCGGCATGTTCTGGATAGTCAGCGGAAGAGATCCCGAATACCCTGCAATGGAAAACTGTCCCGAGCTCGCGCTATGGGCGTGACGAATGTCGTAATAAGCGTCATCAAAGTAAAGCGCGCCCTTCGATAGAGCGCTGGGGTTCTGCACAGCTACCAGCACCCGGTTCAATACCCCGCTCGGCGGCAGGCTCCGCCCCGCAAAGTAGTAGTTCTGCCCGCAGGATGTAAGCAGCGATGCAAACGTGACCAGAAGGACGGGACCGAGCCAGAAACCTCTTAAACTTCTATTCTTCAAATCCGGAAAACCTCACCAAGCGTGGGAATTTTAAGTATAGCAGTGGCGCACGTGCCTGCGCCCCGCTATGGCTGCCGGCGCTATCCTGCCGCTGGCAATGCGGCCCCCTCTGGAATACCATGACGGGAAGGCATATCATGACTGACCGCATTCAGGAGATCTTCGGTAGCCGCACCATCCTCTGCGATGGCGCCATGGGCACCACCCTTTACGCCCGTGGTGTCTTTATTAACCGCTGCTACGACGAGCTCAACCTCTCGCAACCCGACCTCGTTCGCTCCATCCATGAGGATTACCTCCAGGCCGGGGCCGAGTTGATTGAAACCAACACCTTCGGCGCCAATGCCTTCCGCCTCCTGCGCTACGGCTTTCAGGACCAGGTCTTCGCCATTAACAAGGCCGGAGTGGCAATCGCCCGTCAGGCCGTCCGTCAGCTCGAAGAAAAGCAGGCCGGCAATGCCTGGGTTGCCGGAGCCATCGGCCCCCTCGGCGTTCTCCTTGAACCGCTCGGCAAAACCGGGCTCGACGAGGCCCGCGCCGCCTTCGCCGAACAGATTCGCGGCCTCACCGACGGCGGCCCCGGCGTCGGCGCCGACCTGCTCGTCGTCGAGACCATCACCGCCCTCAATGAGGCCGAGCAGGCCATCCTCGCCGCGCGCGAGGTTGCGCCCAGCCTACCTATCATCGCCATGATCACGGTCGACGAGGAATCCAACTGCCTCGACGGTACCAGCCCCGAGCATGCCGCCGTGCGCCTCGCCGCTGCCGGAGCCGACGTCATCGGCTGCAACTGCAGCACCGGGCCCGCCACCGTTCTCACTGCCGTCGAGCGCATGAGCGCCGCCACCAGTCTCCCGCTCGCTGCCATGCCCAACGCCGGAACCCCCCGCGCCGTCGATGGCCGCAACATCTACCTCTGCTCGCCCGAGTACATGGCCAGCTTCGCCCGCAAGTTCCTCAAGGCCGGCGTCCAATTCATCGGAGGCTGCTGCGGAACCACCCCCAACCACATCCGCGCCATCAAGTCCGCCATTCGCGCTGTCGAAGCACAGAAGACCGCCAAGCCCGCGCCCGTGCGCGAAGCCATCGTCACCGAGACACCGCCCCTCCCCATCGAGCAGCGGTCAAAGATCGGCCGTCTCATTCACGAAGGCGTCTTCATCACTCTCGTCGAAATCGTTCCCCCGCGCGGCATCAATCCCGCGAAGGAGCTCGAAGGCGCTGCCCTGCTCGCCGCCCGCGGCATCCACGCCATCAATGTGCCGGACTCGCCCCGTGCCTCCGCCCGCATGAGCGCGCAGAGCCTCTGCATCCAGATCCAGCAGAAGGTCGGCATTGAAACCGTCCTCCACTACACCTGCCGCGACCGCAACGTCCTCAGCATCCAGAGCGACCTGCTCGGCGCGTCCTCCATCGGCCTCAAAAACATCCTCTGCCTCACCGGGGATCCACCCAAGCTCGGCAACTACCCCGACGCCACCGCCGTCTTCGACGTCGACGCCATCGGCCTCGTCAACATCGTCCGCCGTCTCAATCACGGCCTCGACATCGGCGGTAACCCCATCGGCGCATCCACCGGATTCACCGTTGCCGCCGCCGCCAACCCCGGCGTGCCCGACATCGACAACGAAATCCGCCGCTTCGCCTATAAGGTCGAGGCCGGAGCCGAATACGCCATCACCCAGCCCGTCTTTGATATCCGTCTGCTCGAAGTCTTCCTCAAGCGCATTGAAAGCTTCCGCATTCCCATCATCGCCGGCATCTGGCCGCTCCACAGCCTGCGCAATGCCGAGTTCATGAAGAACGATCTCCGCGTCTCCGTGCCCGACAGCATCCTCGCCCGCATGCAGCAGGCCGCCACCCCCGAACTCGCTCGTGCCGAAGGTATCCGCATCGCGCAGGAAATGCTCGCCGCCGTCCGCGGAATGGTGCAGGGAGTCCAGGTCAGCGCCCCGCTCGGCCGTTACGCGCTCGCCGCCGACGTCATCGACGGAGTCCTCCGCCCTGAGCAGAAATCACCCAGCGAAGGAGCGCCCGTTGGAAAACTTTGAGCAGTCTCTCAAGAAGCTTGAGTCCATCGTCGCGAAGATGGAGCGTGGCGATGTCTCGCTTGAAGAATCCGTCAAGCTCTTCGAAGAAGGCTCAAAGCTCGCCGACCAGTGCAAGCAGCAGCTCGCCGAAGCCGAAGGCAAAGTCGAAATCCTCGTCAAGCAGCGCAACGGCTCCATGAAGCGCGAACCGTTCGAATAGGCCCACTCATACCTACGGCAGCAATCGCGCCTTGTGCCCTTGCGCAGCCAGCAGTGTCGTCGCTGCCTTGTCGAAGGATACGAATGTCTCGCCACCCATCCACGCCCCCTCATAGGCGATCACTCCGTCAGCAAAATCCCCGCCTGCCTCCAGCACGGCCAGCCCGGCCTCAACCGCTGGCCGGTTCATCTCCACATTGACCGCTGCTGCCAGAGCTCGAATCGCTTCACTTATGTCAGCCGACCGTAAGCGATATGCTTTCCGCAGCACCCACACAAATTCACAGAGGCATGGAGTCGTAATCGCGATCACCGAAGCGCCTTTAAGTACTCGAATCGCTGCTCGCGCCTGCTCGGGATCATCGCGCACGACTGCGCGCACCAGCACGTTCGTATCAACGCTGATTTTCACCGTTTGCCGGCCCACCCTTGAGAAGCCGCCTCATTCATCTCTTCAAGCGTGGCGACCTTTCTCGTCTTGCCCGCCAGTAGGCCGATAAATTTGTCGATGGATCCCGAAGGCTTCACAGCCCGC
>JASHUR010000153.1 GCA_030039895.1 Acidobacteriaceae bacterium
CCATGTGTGCGGACGATGACGCTCGCATACCCCTTGGGGAACTGGTTGAGACTGATGTAGAACGCCATTTCAGGCTTCGCCGCCGGTCCTGCAAAGTACACGTTGGCAACCTCGCCGACCACGGTGAAGTCTGTGTTGCTCTCGCAGCAATTGATGTGCTTGCCCAGAGGACTTTGGCCGGGCCAGAGCTTCTCTGCGGTCCTGCGGTCGATGACGATGACCTTCTGGGAGCTTGCGGTGTCATTCTCATTAAATTCACGGCCCTGCAACAGCGGCGTGCCCACGGCCTGGAAATATCCCGGCGTCACAAAGTGGAATGCGGCGAAGGGGTTCTGATTTGCCGTACTGTCCGGTTGACCGTCATAGGTAAAGCTGCCATTACTGCCGTTCGCCGTGAAGGGTGTGTCATCGCTGGCCCCCACATGAGTGACTCCGGGAAGGGCAGCGAGCTTTGTCAGGAGCAGATTGAAGAAGCGGTCCTGGTCGGCAGGTTTTGGATATTGAGCCGGAGACAGGGAAACCGTCATGGCCATGGAGTTCTCCGGATCCATGCCGGGATTTATGTTCAGCAAGTGTATGAAGTAGAAGGCCATGTTCAGCGCGCCCACCACCAAAAGCATGGAGAGCGCGACTTCAGCGATGACCAGCGCGGAGCGGGTACGGTTCTGCTCACGGGATTCAGTGACGGTGCGACCCTGCTGCAGTGCTTCCTTTTCGTCCTGTTTCAGAATGCGGAACGCGGGGACGACTCCGAAGAGCACGCCCGTGCCGATGGCCAGCAGCGCAGCAAACAGCAGCACCATGCCATCCAAATGGACGTCCGACGGCGGCACAAAGTTCTTCGGCCAGGCTGCGATGGGGATGTGCGTGAGCCCTTCGGCAATCATCAGGCCGACAGCGGCCCCGGTAAAGGAAAGCAGGAGGCTTTCGGTCAGCGTTTGCTGCACCATTCGGCTGGCTGAAGCGCCCAAAGCGCGCCGGATTCCGAATTCCCGCTCACGATTGGCAGCGCGCGCCAGCAGCATGTTGGCGAGGTTCACGCAGGCGATGAGGAGGATGAAGCCAACGGCAGCCTGGAGCATGAGCAGGATTGCGTGCAGGTCTCCGAAGACCGCCTCAGAAAGTGGGTGTAGCTCAATGCCGTGGGTGTTGTCAGGAAACTGCTTGTCGATCTGTCCCTGAATGGTCCGAAGTTCGGACTGTGCCTCATCGAGGGAGACCCCGGGCCGCAAAAGACCATCCACGAAGAGATAATTCCAGCCGTGCTTGTCCATGGGAGGCGCGGGCTCCAGTGGAATCCATAGCTGCGCCGGCCTTGCGCTGTTCACGGGCTCCGGAACGACGCCAACGACTGTGTATGCCTTACCGTCGAGGTTGATTGGCTTACCAACGACCGACGGATCGCTTCCCAACTTTTCACGCCAGAACTTTTCGCTAAGCACGCAGACCTGCGCGGCGCCCTTCTGGTGCTCATTGGGCAGAAATGCGCGGCCAGCTACGGGATGAACGCCGTAAAGATGGAAGAATCCCTGGGAAACATAGTCGACGTTGAGATTTTCCGGGTTGCCGTGACCGGTCCAGGTCATAGGCCAGAAGGCTGTAGCGACGATCGGAGAAAGCGTTTTGCTTTGCGCGCGCCACTGCTCGAAGTCGGGGTAGGAGGCCGAGAAGTATTTGCCCTGCTTGTAGACGTTCCTGATGGCGACTATCCGCTCCGAGTCCGGATACGGAAGCCGCAGCGCGCCATGAATAATGCTGTAGATGGCTGTGTTCGCTCCGATGCCGAGAGCCAGCGTCAGCACGGCGACAATAGTAAAACCCGGCGACTTGCGGAGCTGGCGCAGAGCGTAGCGAATATCCTGGAGCAGGGTCTGCATAAAACCTCCGAGCTAGTGTTCAGCAATCTAAGGGCCGGGCTAAATCATTGAAAATCTTATGCAGAATACTCGATAGGTTGTCCGGATTCGGAAAGAGCGTCCATTTCCGGACAGACAAGTCCTGGCTGAATCAGGCCTCTGAAGGTGGTGTGCACGGGAACCGCTGGGCTGATCCCTAAACTGCCTGCTTCGTCATCTTCGTCTTGCCCAGTACTGGCGCAGGTTGATGCAACCGCGGGCGTCCGGTCGCAATCTCCAAAAATACATGCGCCGCGCGCGTCAGCGTCTTGTCCTTGCGATAGATCAGGGCCAGTTCGCGGTTCAGCCGCACTCCTTCCAGCTTAAGAATCTTCAGCGTGCCGCTCTTCACATCCTCCAGCACGTTGCTGCGCGGCAAAAAACCGATCCCCAGCCCGGCGGCGATCAGCCGCTTCAGCAACTCGCTTGATTCAACCTCCATCGCCACTCGCGGCTGCACATCGTTGCTTCGGAACAGCTCTTCAATCAGCTCGCGCTGCCTCCCCTGCTTGGGCAGCAAGAGCGAGTGCGGCAGGACATCTGCCAGCTTCACGCTCTCGCGCACCGCCAAGGGGTGCTGGCTCGGCGCCACCATCACCACATCATCACGATGCAGCGTATCCACCAACAGCCGCGCGTCTTTGATGGGCAGCGATACAACCCCGAAATCCACTTCGCGGTTCAGCACAGCCTCCACCGTCTTAATCCGGTCCGCGCGCACAATACTCAGGCCCACGCGCGAGTACTGCCGCTTGAACTGCGCAAATACCGCGGGCAGCACGTAGAGGCTGGTGGCCTCGTTTGCGCTGACGGAGATTTCTCCGCGTGGCGTTCGATGCAGTTCGCCCACGGTGACCATGATGTGGTTGTGGCACTGCAGGCAGTGCTCAGCGAAAGGCTCAAAGACACGGCCTGCCGCTGTAAATGTCACCTTGCCCCCGTCGCGGTCGAACAGCCGCGCGCCCACCTCGTTTTCCAATGTACGAATCTGCGCCGAGATCGCAGGCTGGGTCACATTCAGCTTTTCCGCCGCCCGCGAAAAGCTGCGCAGCCGACTTACCTCCATAAACGTTCGCAGTTGCTCGAAGTCCATGCCTCTCTCTTGTCTTTGCGAGGAGAAATTTTCTTCATTCTATCCGCAGTTGCCGAATTCCCGAACCTGTTTCCTCAATCCTCTATGATGCCAACAGCGGAGTTGCGGCCTTTTGACGCCGCTGCTTCCATGCTCATGTCTCAAGCTCTCTCAAGTTCACTCATCGCCGCGCTCTCACGCAGCGCCGGCTTTGCCCTCTCCGGCATCGCGCCTGTGCCCGCGGAGGATTCCCCCGAAGGCCGCGCTCAACGCACTCGCTTTGAGCAGTGGATCGCCTCCGGCGCGGCGGGCGAAATGGAGTATCTCAAGCGCCGGAATGATCAGGGTGACCTGGTTCGCGCTTCACTCCATTCCGTCTTCCCGTGGGCCAGATCCGTTATCGTCTGTGCGGCCGATTACAGCTCGGCGCAGCCCCGCTCCATCGATCCCGCACAGTCCGGCACCGCCTGGATCGCACGCTACGCCCAAACCGGATCACACGTCGAATCCGAGACCGGCGCGCGGCCAACCGATGATGCCCCATCCCGCCCGAGCGATTACCACAAAGTGCTGCTCAGACGTCTTCAATCCCTCGATGCTGCACTCAAAGCGAAGACCGGCCCATTCGAGTCCCGCTGCTACGTTGATACCGGCCCGCTCGTCGAGCGCGTTTACTCCCGGCTGGCTGGCATCGGATGGACCGGCAAGAACACCTGCATCCTCAATCAGCAAGTCGGCTCCTGGCTCTTCCTAGGCGTCATCCTCACGTCGCTCGAACCCGAATCCGACACGCTTCCGCAGCTCGCCGCGGACCGCTGCGGCACCTGCACCCGCTGCATCGATGCCTGCCCCACACAGGCGCTCACTCCGTATCAAATGGATGCGACACGCTGCATCTCCTATCTCACGATTGAGAAGCGTGGCCCAATACCCGAGGAGCTGCGCCCCGGAATCGGACGCCAGGTTTTCGGCTGCGACATCTGCCAGGATGTCTGCCCCTGGAACAACAAGGCCCGTACGCCGTCACGTCAAAGCGATGACCCTGAGCTCGCGCCCCGCGCCGCCCTCGTGAATCCTGCGCTCGACTGGCTCGCTGGCATGAGCGAGGAGGACTTTGGCCATTGGTTCTTTGGTTCGCCCGTCAAGCGCGCTAGGTTCGCAGGCTTCCGCCGCAACCTGGCCATTGCTATGGGTAACAGCGGACTCATCTGCTTCCTGCCGCGCCTCAAAGAATGGGCAGCATCCAGTGACCCAGTCCTCCGTGAATCCGCGCAATGGGCCATTCAGCGGCTCGACAAGAACCACACCGATTAGCTCCTCGCGCTGTGCGGTTGCCCCAACTCGGTATACTGACTGCCGGGTTTTCTGGAGAGTCCTGTCGTGCACCAGAAAATATGTTCTCTTTGGGTGAAGCGCTTCACCCTCGCCTCTGCTCTCTGCCTTGCACTCGCCGTTTCCGCCGCACCGGCCGCTCTCGCCAAGTCTACCCATCCCATTGTCGACACGCACAACGGCAAGCTTGCCGGCGTCACCGATACGGCAACGCACATCAGCTCGTTCAAGGGCATTCCCTACGCCGCGCCACCCGTCGGGAGCCTTCGCTGGCGCCCGCCCATACCGCCAGCATCGTGGAAGGGCGTCCGCAACGCCACACAATTTGGCGCGAGCTGCATGCAGCGCCTCCACGGAACCTTCGGCCCTTGGACGCCCGAGTTTCTTGTCCAGAACAAAGTCAGTGAGGATTGCCTCTACCTCAATGTCTGGACTCCACGTCTTGCTCGAACGGCCAATCTTCCTGTCATCGTCTACATTCCGGGTGGGGGCTTCGTTGAAGGCTCTGGCGAAGTGCCCATTTACAATGGCGCGCATCTGGCCAGCACCGGCCTCGTCATCGTCACCATCAACTACCGCCTCGGAGCCTTCGGGTTCCTGGCCTATCCCGGCCTCACCGCAGAGTCACCTCACCACAGCTCAGGCAACTACGGCATCCTCGATCAAATTGCCGCGTTGCGCTGGGTCAAAGAGAATATTCGCGCCTTCGGCGGCAGCCCCAACAACGTCACCATATGGGGCCAGTCAGCCGGGGCATTCAGCGTTGGCGCGTTGCTCGCATCCCCGCTAGCCCGCGGACTCTTCGAGCGCGCCCAGGCCGACAGCGGCCTCGGAATCGCTGGACGCAGCACAGACCTTGCCACTGCCGAGCAGGAAGGCCTTCAATTCGCAGCTGAACACCGCGCCGCAAACCTGGAGCAGCTTCGTGCCATCCCTGCCGCCGATTTACTCCCACAGCCCGATGAGCTCCCTCTCCACTTCGATCTCATCGTCGATGGATGGGTCCTGCCCACCTCGCCCAACGCCATCAACCGCACCGCTGCCGGGAACGATGTCCCCGTGATCACCGGCTATCAGGCCAATGATTATTGGCTCATGTCGCCGCCTCTCCGGTCCGCGGCTGACTATGAGACACGCGTTCAGCGTCTTTATGGCCCGATGGCTGCGGACTTCAAGCGGCTTTACCCACCAGGAGATACCCTGACACAGATGCAACAATCCATAGTCGAGAGCAGCCGTGACCGGGAACGCGTCTCCATGTTCCTATGGGCTAGTGAACGGCTGGAGCATCACAAAGGCCCGGTCTACACATATTTCTTTGATCGTGCCGTCCCCTGGCCGCAACACCCCGAGTTTGGGGCCTTCCACTCGGGCGAGCTGCCCTACTTCTTTCGTAACCTGAACGTTCTCGACCGCCCCTGGCAGCCAATCGACCATCAGATCTCGAACCTTGCTTCTTCTTACCTCAAAGCCTTTGCAACCACAGGAGATCCCAGCGCGCCCGGTCTTCCACAATGGTCTGCCGTCAACCCCGCCAAACCAGCGACTATGGAGATTGGAGCGCGGACCGGGCCTATGCCGTTGGCAAGCGAGGCGCGCTACCGCTTCTGGATCAACTATTTCCGTTCGCCGCAGGGGAAAAATGCGCCTGCTTTCTAGAAATTATCCAGAGGTAGTAAAGGTAGTAAGTGAGTGGTTACTCGGGAGTAACTAGGTATAAGTTGCCAGGGATAGTAGGGAAAGCTGGAAGATGATCTTTAGGTTGAATCGATTCAATCGAAGGATATGAGAACTCACACCAGCCTGCATCATGCTGACTTTGGCTGATTAGCCCTATCAGGCTTCAATCGTCCGGCACGGACGCCATACAGCCCGTCTGCGACTGCGTCGCCAGCAGGTCAGCCTGCAGCGCGCTCCACATTCACAGCACTCAGCCCCTTTGGTCCCTTCTGGCACTCAAATGTTACGCCTTCACCTTCGTTCAGCGTTTTGTAGCCCGAGTCCTGAATAGCCGAGAAGTGCACAAATACATCCTCGCCCGTCGAGCGCTGAATGAATCCGTACCCTTTTGCTCCGTTAAACCACTTAACAACTCCGCTTTCCTTCATTTACAGCTCCTTGCGTGTTAAGGCCCAAAAGACACTCATCGCTCTGAAAAGCGAATAGAGTCATTCATATATGGCAGGAATTACCATCTAAATCAAGGAAAATTTTGAAAAAGACCTCATTCAAGGCCAGCAGGTTACGAACAGCCACTGTCCGGAAGTACCCGCCTTTTGTTACCAGAATCCTCATGGTCCGTCCGATGTCTTAGCATTGGGGAAAGAAGCATGATCGATACCACCCCTTTCAGCCAAGGGTCCCATCGCAAATCCGGCCCCGCCGAGGCCGCTGCCTCGTCTGTGCCCAATCCAGGCCTTGAGCCGGACCCGCCACCCAGCTCCAGAGGTTCGGGACTCTGGGCGCAGCTTGTCTCGCTCGCCCGCTACCTCGCGCAAAGCGAGGTGCACACCTATGCCTTCAGTGTGGCCGCCAACTCCATCCTCTCGCTCTTTCCTTTCATCGTTATGACCTGGACGATCGAGCGCCGCCTCTTCCACTCACCGCGCATCGAAAGCGTCCTCACAGACATGCTGCGGTACTTTCTGCCCGCCCACCAGGACTTCATCCTCCGCAACATGGGCCTGCTTGCCAATCCCCGCAGCAAAGTCCAGATCATCTCCATCGTCTCGCTCCTCATCTCCTCCACGGGAGTTTTTCTACCGCTGGAAGTCGCCCTAAACCGCGTATGGAAGGTGAAGAAGAACCGCAGCTACCTGCGCAATCAGCTCCTCTCTATCGGGCTTGCATTCTGCGTTGGCGTGCTTGCGCTCTTTTCCATCGTCTTCACCGCAGCTCAGGGCCACCTGCTGGAAATTGTGTTTCACGGCAGGACGGAAGGCCCCGTCTTCACCCTTCTCGGCAGCCTTGTCCTGCGCGTCTCTGCCGCCATCTTCAGCATCAGCATCTTCTTCCTCATCTATTGGATTCTTCCCAACCGCAAGCTTCCTGTGCGCGCTGTACTTCCTACCGCGATCGTCGCCGGGCTTCTTTGGGAGTTTGCCAAGTACGTTTATGTTCTGGTGCTGCCGCTGCTCAACCTCAACGCCGCTTACGGCCCGTTCTCGGTCTCCGTTGGCCTCATGATCTGGGCTTTCATTACCGGGCTCATCCTGCTTGCCGGGGCCCAGTTCTCTGCCACGCGCCACACCCTTCGCCTGGCGCACCAGGCCGACGTGGAAGAGCGGCGCAAGGAAGCGGCCGCGAAAAGCGCAGGCCAATAAGGTAACCGGCCGACTCGGTGCCGGCTATTGGCCAACTGTTGACCGCTTCTTCGCAACCGTCTCAATCAGATAAACTCAACCCATCCCATGGGACGCCTGCGCAATTTTGAAACTGATATATTCCGGTGGGTACGCCGCGACCCTCCAGAGGGCAAGATTCACCGCATCGCATTCTGGCTGCTGGCGGCGTATCTGGTATTTCTGGTGGCTTCATTACTCCCCGGAGACGCCGGCCAGTTCTTTCAGGCGCTTGGCAGTTTTACGCTGTTTCTGCTGGTTATCTTCAGTATCCCGCTGTTCTGGCGGTGGCTCATGCGCCGCGTCCTGTGGAAGGTCCGCAACCGCCTGGTCGTCACCTACCTGCTGATGGGCCTTACGCCGGTGGTGCTGTTCGCGACGCTCGCGCTCATTCTGCTCTATGTCTTCTCCGGCCAGTTCGCGATTTTTGCCGCCAACGATGTAATCGACCAGGAACAGGCCCACATCGCTTCTGAAAACCGTGCGTTCGCCATCAGCGCCGCACATACCCTCGCTGCCAACCCCAAGGCCGCAACGCTGACCTTGCCTGAGTTCGACGACACCGAGCCCGGCCATCCGCGCACCGGCATCGCCTTCGCTGCATTTGAAGATGGGCGCCTGCTGCGCCTTAGCCCGGACGTGTTTAACACCGGCGAAATCCGGCAGCCTCCCTCATGGGTGCAAGGCAGATTCAGCGGCCTCGTCGAAGACCACGGAGCCCTGTTCCTTCGCGCCGTGGACACAGAAACCGTCGGCAAAGCCACCGTCACGGCCATCACCAGCCTCCCTCTACAAAAGGAGAATGTCGAGCAGATCGCCCGCGGCCTCGGCACTGTGACCATCGTTCCCGATGTCACGCTGGGCAATGAGAACACTCCGGGTCCCAAACCGCGGACCAAAGTCACCTTCAGCCGCCGTTCGCTGAACTCTCCGGTCGACGTCAGTGTCAACGGTCGCGATATCAATCAACTTGATCAGGGCAGCGGCCGCCCAATCGAAGGCGGCACGCTTCCGCCCTCGATGCACTTCTACGACATTCTCGTGACCTTCGTCGCACCCCTCGAAACTCGCAACTGGCAGACCGGCAAGCCCCTCTCCACCTTCACCCGCGTCGACTCGCGCCCCTCAGCACTCTATAAGCGCCTCTTTATCGCCTCGCTCAACACCGCTCCCATCTGGCGCGACGCCTTTATTGCCCTCGCCATCTTCTTTGGCTTGCTCGAGCTTTTTGCCTTTTTCCTTGCTGTCCGGCTCAACCTCACGATCACGCGGTCCGTCCGCGACCTTTACCATGCGACGGAAGCCATCGATCAAGGCGACCTTACGCATCGCATCCGTGTCACCCGCAACGATCAGCTCGCTGCGCTTAGCCGCTCCTTCAATAAGATGACCTCGTCGCTGGCCCGCCTGCTTGAAGAGCAACGAGAGAAAGAGCGGCTACAGGGCGAGCTCGCCATTGCACAGGAGGTCCAAGCCAATCTCTTCCCGCGCGGCAGCGTCAGCCTGCCCATGCTTGAACTGCACGGCGCCTGCTATCCCGCCCGCACCGTCAGCGGAGACTACTACGACTTTCTGCTCTCAGGTACCGCCGGCCTCGGCATCGCCCTCGGCGACATCAGCGGCAAGGGCATCTCCGCCGCTTTGCTCATGGCCACGCTCCACTCCGCCGTGCGCGCCTTCCGCTTCGCGGGCGAAGAACTCATCCTTGAGGGCAGCGCTGCTGCCGCCCGTTCCACAACCCGCCACGTCGGCAAAGAAGAAATTGAGTGTGGTGAGCTCTTCGAGGAGCCCGCCCACATGCTCGCTCTGCTCAACCATCATCTTTATCGAAGCACTCAGCCGGAAAAATACGCGACCCTTTTCCTTGCGCACTACAACGGGGCCACGCGTCGCCTCGTTTATTCAAATGGAGGTCAGCTTCCGCCATTCCTGCTGCGCGCCGACGACACGATAGCGCGCCTGGACCGGGGAGGCACGGTCATCGGCCTCATCGACAACATGACCTATGAGCAAGGTGATGAGCAGCTGAATCCTGGCGATATCCTAATCGCCTACAGCGACGGAGTTACGGAGCCGGAAAATGAATTTGGCGAATTCGGCGAAGAACGGCTCATTGAGGTCGTCCGCCGCCATCGCCACCTTCCCCTTGACGCTATCTCCGAACAGGTCATGCAGTCGCTGCGCAGTTGGATCGGCGGACAAGAACAGCCTGACGATATTACTCTGGTCCTTGCCCGTCAGCTGTAAAGACGGCGGAGGGCTCGGCGCAAAATTCGGGTCATAAAACAAAGAATGATAAATCGCTTTAGTTATGTGGCATTATGTTATTTCCAATGAATCGGGGCCAGCGCAGTGCTTGAAAATCTAAAAGCTGAAGTTCTTGAAGCCAATCTCGAAATCGTGCGTCGCGGACTTGTCCTTTATACCTTTGGCAACGCCAGCGGTATCGATCGCGAGACCGGTCTCGTCGCCATCAAGCCCAGCGGCGTTCCCTATGAGACGATGAAGCCCTCCGACCTCGTGGTCACTGACCTCAACGGAAAGATCGTTGAAGGTTCGTTGCGTCCATCCTCCGACCTGGCTACCCATCTCCATCTGTATCGCGAGTTCCCTGCCATAGGCGGCATCGTTCACACGCACTCTGAGTACGCAACTGCATGGGCCCAGGCCGGACGCGAAATTCCCGCCTATGGCACCACGCATGCTGACTACTTCTACGGCCCTGTTCCAGTCACCGGCGAGCTCAACGACGAAGAGGTTGCCACCGACTATGTCCTCAATACCGGAGTGGCCATCACGCGACGCTTCCAAGGCCTTGACCCCATCGCCGTCCCCGGAGTTCTAGTACGAGGCCATGCTCCCTTTGCGTGGGGCAGAACGCCCATGGACGCCGCACACCACGCCGTCATCCTCGAATCCGTGGCCCGCATGGCCTATTACACAGTCACCCTGAACGCGTCCTGTGGCAACATTTCGCAGGCGCTCCTCGACCTCCACCACTTTCGCAAGCACGGCCCGAATGCGACCTACGGTCAGAAAAATTCGAAATAGACAGTTCCCGGCGCAACCGCGTATTTTAAGGAAATCAAGTGATGAAACCGTTTACCTTACTCGCCACTTTTGCTGCGGAACCCGCTAAGACCCAAATTGCCTACCTGCACGGGGTGGACATTGCCGTCATCGCGATCTATTTCGCCATCGTCATCTACATCGGTTTCTACCTGAAGGGCGAAAGCAACACCAGCGAAGACTTCTTTATGGCCGGCCGCGAGATGACCATGTGGATCGCGGGCCTCAGCTTCGTCTCCGCCAACCTCGGCTCCCTCGAGTTGATGGGCTGGGCCGGTTCGGCCTACGAATACGGCATCCTGGCCACGCACTGGTACTGGATCGGCGCCATCCCCGCGATGCTCTTCCTCGGCCTTGTGATGATGCCCTTCTATTACATCTCCAAGGTCAACTCCGTCCCCGGATACCTCAACCTCCGCTACGGCCCCGGCACACGCGCTGTTTCCGGCATCAGTTTTGCATTCATGACCATCCTGATGAGCGGCATCAACATGTACGCGATGGCCGTGGTTATGAAGGTTGTATTGGGCTGGGACCTCAACTTCTCGATCTGGGTTTCGTCGATTACGGTTGCCGTCTATGTGGCGCTGGGCGGATTGCGCTCCGCCATCTACAACGAGGTCCTACAATTCTTCCTCATCTGGATTGGCTCGCTACTGATCCCGATTCTTGGCCTGATAGAAGTAGGAAGCTGGCACAACCTCGAAGCCAAAATCTACGAACGCCTGCACACGCACGACTATGTCCATCTGTGGAGCACTTTGGGGCACTTCCGCGACAACCCGATGGGGGTGAACTGGTTCGGCATCATCTTCGGATTAGGGTTTGTGGTCAGCTTCGGCTACTGGACCACGGACTTCCTGGTGGTGCAGCGCGTGCTGGCTGCAAAGGACCTGCGCTCGGCCAAGATGGCCCCGATTCTAGGCTCGGCGCTCAAGATGTGCGTGCCGTTCATCGTGATTCTGCCCGGCCTGCTGGCGCTGGGTGTACTTCCCTACAAGCTGGTGGGAACAACGGTCGCGATGCACACCGGCCAGCACACTTACAACGAAGTGCTGCCGCTCATGCTGGTTCGATACTGCGGGCCGGGGCTGCTGGGGCTGGGCGTTACGGCCCTCATCGCAGGATTCATGTCCGGCATGGCCGGCAATGTCAGCGCCTTCTCGACCGTCTGGACCTACGACATCTATGCGGCCTTCCTCAACAAAAACGCGACCGACCAGCACTACGTCAAAATGGGCCGCTGGTGCACACTGTTGGGCGTGTTGGTCTCAGTAGGCACGGCATACATTGTGCAGCATGCCGCCTCCATCATGGACTATGTGCAGCAGCTCTTCAGCTTCTTCATTGCGCCGCTGTTCGGGACTGTTATTGTGGGCATGTTGTGGAAGCGCGCCACCAAGGAAGGCGGTTTCTGGGGCCTGCTTGTGGGCACGGTAACTTCGATCAGCCTATGGCTGTGGGTCAAATTTGATCCTCACGCGCTGCGCTATGTGGCCCTTTCGCCTGATGCAAAGGAAATGGCTGAGAACATCTACCGCGCGCTGTGGGCATGGTCCGCGGGCGTCATCGTCACCGTTATCGTCAGCTACGCCACGCAGCCGCGCCCCGTGGCCGAACTTGAGGGCCTGGTCTACGGGGCCACTAAAATTCCGAAGGAATACGACGAGCACTGGTACCAGAAACCAATCCTCTGGGCCGGCATCGTCTTTGTCGCATTCCTCGCGCTCAACATCATCTTCTGGTAGGAGGAAACGCCATGCGCGAAACAATGTCGATCTGGTTCTTCTGCGGCGTGCTGTTCTTCATCTACGGCATCATCATTACCGGCCAGGGCATCTGGGAGCTCAGCCACCCTCCGGCGCAGCCGCCAGTTCTCTACTCGTTGCACGCGCCCATCTGGTGGGGAGCCATGATGGGCATTGCAGGGCTCTTCTATACCATTCGTCACTGGCCCCATCGCAACCGTTAATTTCAAAACCCCGGGCTTCAGATTCGAAGGAAGAGACAGATCATGAAAAAGCAGCTTACATTCGGACTCATTGTCGGCAATCGCGGATTCTTCCCCGACCATCTTGCCAAGGAGGGCCGCGATGAAATGCTCTCCGTGCTCAAAGCAGCCGGCGTCAACGTCATCGCCCTCGGCCCGGAGCAGTCCAAATACGGGGCGGTAGAGACCCACGAGGAGGCCCGCCGGTGCGGCGATCTCTTCCGCAAGCACCGCGACGAAATCGATGGCATCATCGTTACCCTGCCCAACTTCGGCGACGAGCGCGGTATTGCTGACGCAATTCGCTACTCCACGCTGCGCGTCCCGGTCCTTGTGCAGGCCACGCCCGACCGCAAGGACATCATGAAGATCTCTCACCGCCGCGACAGCTTCTGCGGCAAGATGTCCGCCTGCAACAACCTCATGCAGTACGGGATCCCCTACTCCATCACCCGCCTGCACACCGTCCAGCCCGAGTCAGACACCTTCAAAAAAGACCTTGAATGGTTCTCCGCCGTCTGCCGCGTCGTGGACGGCTTCCGCAACCTGCGGATTTGCGCCCTGGGTGCGCGCCCGCAGGCATTCAACACCGTCCGCTACAGCGAAAAGCTGCTGGAACGCTCGGGGATCTCAGTTATCACGATCGATCTATCTGAGGTTCTCGGCCGCATCGATCGCATGAAGGACTCGCACGACACCGTCCAGCAAAAGCTTGCGCTGATTCGCAAGTATGTTGAAACAGGCCATGTGCCAGAGTCTGCACTGATCAAGATGGCCAAGCTAGGAGTTTCTATCGACTCTTTCATGAGCGAGACGCAGAGCACAATCTCCGCCGTACAGTGCTGGACCGCGCTCGAAGAGTTCTTTGGCGTGGTGCCCTGCACCGTCATGAGCATGATGAGCGAACAGTTGCTGCCCTCGGCCTGCGAAACCGACGTCATGGGCACGCTCTCCATGCACGCGCTCGCACTTGCCAGCCAGACTCCCAGCGCTCTGCTTGATTGGAACAACAACTACGGCGATGACCCGGACAAGGCTGTCTGCTTTCATTGCGCCAACCTGCCCAAGCACTTCTTTGCCGACGTCGTCATGGACTTTCAGACCATCATTGCCGGCACCGTCGGCAAGGAGAACACCTACGGCACTGTCGTCGGCCGCGTTAAGGCCGGGGCCATGTCCTACGCGCGCTTCTCCACCGATGAGTTCACCGGAAAGATCCGGGGATACGTAGGTCAGGGCGAGTTCACCAAGGACCCGCTTGAAACTTTCGGCGGTGTTGGCGTCGTCCGCATTCCCAAAATGCAGAAGCTGTTGCGCTATATCTGCGAGACCGGCTTTGAGCACCATGTCGCCGCCAACTTCTCGCAAACCGCCAGCCCCGTTTATGAGGCTGCCTCGCGCTACCTCGGCTGGGAAATGTACCACCATGAGCCGGAGGAGTAGCATTCAGTGGCCATTGTTGCAGGCGTAGACTTCGGGACCCTCAGCGTGCGCGTCACACTGCTTGACAGCACACGCGGGCGCCTCGGCACCGCGTCCGCCGAGTACCAGCTCCACCGCAAGCGCGAAGATCCCGACTACGCCACACAGTCGCACGATGACCAGATGCGAGCGCTCGCCAAGGCGACGCGCAAGGTGATAGCCGAAGCCGGCATTGACGGCGCGCAGGTTGAAGCGATTGCACTCGACACTACCGGCTCCAGCGTCATTCCCGTCGACGCTGCGCTCCAGCCACTTGACGAATACTACCTCTGGTGCGATCACCGCGCTAAAGAGGAAGCCCAGCAGATCACCGCGCTGGCGCACGCGGAGAAGCTCGAAGCGATTGAGTGGTGCGGCGGCGTCTACTCGCACGAGTGGGGATTTGCCAAGCTGCTCCACTGGCTGCGCCACAATTCTGAAAAGCGAGTGCAGTTTGCTACCGCCTTTGAGCACTGCGACATGGTCGCGGCCACGCTCGCAGGCATCACTGACGTGCGCAAGGTGAAGCGCAGCGTGTGCGCCATGGGCCACAAGTGGCTCTGGAATCCTAAGTGGGGCGGGCTGCCTCCGCAGGAGTTCTTCTCAAAACTCGATCCCCTGTTTGACGGCATTCGCGCGCGCTTTGAAGGTGATTACCTTACCTCCGACCACATCGCCGGACACCTCGCACCGCAATGGGCTGGGGCGCTCGGACTGCGCGCCCGAATCCCCATCCCCGTCGGCGCATTCGACGCGCACTGGGACGCCATCGGCGCGGGCTGCCGCGAAGGTGACGTGGTCAACGTCGTCGGCACCTCAACCTGCATCATCGCCATGCAGAAGCAGGCCACGCTCGTTCCAGGAGTGTGCGGCGTGGTGCCGGGCAGCGTTCATCCGCAATACACCGGCGTCGAGGCCGGCCTCTCAGCTACGGGAGACATTTTTGAAGCGATCGCCCGCCGCGCCGGAACCAAGGTTGCGGAGCTGTCGAAAGGGCTGGAAGCGTACCGTGCCGGACAAACCGGCCTGTTGCGTCTGAGTTGGGACAACGGCGACCGCACCGTTCTCGTCAATCCCGAACTCGGCGGCGTCACCCTCGGCTGGAACCTCATCCATACCGCGCAGGACGAACTCTACGCAGCCATTGAAGGCACTGCGTTCCACACACGCATCATCCTTGAGCGCATGGCCGAGCATGCGGTTCCGGTAGAGCGTGTGATCAACGCCGGAGGTATCCCGCAAAACAACCAGGTCCTCAATCAGGTCTACGCCAACGTGCTTCGCAAGCCAGTGCTGGTCCCCAACGGAACCCCCACGAGCCTTGGCTCAGGTATCTTCGCGCTGCTCGCGGCGAGGGTCTTCTCCACCATTGAGGACGCGCAGAGCGCCATGTGCCTGCCCTTCACTACCTACAAGCCACAACCCGACGCGATTCCCGTCTACAACCGCCTCTACAAGCACTACCGCGACCTCTATTTCGCACTCGGGACTCGAGAGGCAGCCGCTGTCCGGCTCGGCAATGTCCTTCCCGACCTGCGGAAGATTGCAGCCGAGGTGCGCGGGTCAGCGTAGCGGCCCGGCAAACTTCCTCAGATCGGCCAGTGGATACAGCGTTCCCCGCCACATCACGCCGCCGCGTGCCAACGTCAGCATCATCGAACGCAAAATCGCATAGAGCACCAGCAGCGCTGCCAGCGGGAACGTCAGCGCATACCAAACAGAAATCCCAGTGAACTGCCGGTAGTAGCGATACAACAACAGCAGCATCGCCATGACCACCGCTGTCGCGCACCGCATCCACCATCCGCCAGCGAGCGCTGCAAACGGACTCAGGCAGAACACCGCCATCCCCGCGCAAGCACCTAACGTCACAAGTATCCGAAAGCGGAACACTGCAAACATGTTCTTCGTGATGTTGCGGACCATTCCGATCGCGCCGACCGCCCAGCGCACCCGCACCAGATCGCGTCCAAACGCCACGCGCTGCCGGTAGCCCTGGCGCTTTACCTCAAAACCGAGCCGCAGGTCTTCCAGCACTTCCATGCGTAGTGATTCAAAGCCGCCGAGCTTGCGATACACATCTGTGCGGATCAGATTGAATGCTCCAACGCCGAGTGACTCCTTGGTTCCCTCAATCGGAATCCGCCAGAACCTCGAGAAAAGAGCCGACACGCCCTGGAAGAACGCGATCATCGCCCGCTCGCCAAAGCTCTTCAATATCAGCGAGGGAAAAATCACAACATGGTCGGCCCGCTCGCTCTCCGCAAAATTGAGCGCGCGCAGCAGCGTGTCCTTCGCAAAGATTACGTCACCATCGGTGAACAGCAGCCACGGAGACTTCGCCTGCCGCGCTGCAACAGCCATCGCGTGCGTTTTGCCCATCCAGCCTTCAGGAAGCTCTTTGATATGCAGTACAGTCAGATTCCTGCCCTGCGCCGCTGCCTCTGCTGCCAC
>JASHUR010000154.1 GCA_030039895.1 Acidobacteriaceae bacterium
TATGAGCAGCAGGAGGGCCGCGGGATTGGCCTGATGGCGAAGTTGAAGGCTTATGAGTTGCAGGACCAGGGCCTCGATACGGTAGAAGCCAACCTCGAGTTGGGCTTCAAGCCTGACTGCAGGGAGTTTGAATTGCCGGCGGCTGTGCTTAAGCTGATGGGCGTCGAGCGCGTTCGGCTGATTACGAATAATCCTGAAAAAGTGGCTGCGCTTGAGGCGGTAGGAATTAAGGTAGTTGAACGCATTTCCGCCGAGATTGAACCTGAGGATACGTTTCGCGATTACCTCAAGGTGAAGCGCGAGAAGATGGGCCATCTTTCCGATGGCCTTACTGCGCGGTAAGAGTAAAGTAAGAGCGTGATCGAGTCGAGACTCATCCTCATCACGCTGCTGGTTAAGCTGGGGGTGGCGGCGGCCGTCTCCGGAGCGCTGGCCCGTTCGCGCGTCTTCAAAAACCTGCTGTTCATGCAAAAGCGGCGTCCGTCACAAACGCTGGGGCTGCTTGCGTTTATAGTGATTCCGCTGGCGCTGGGCGTGTGGGTCCGCGTGGTCGTCCCGAATTTTCTGGCTGCGGACCTTTCCTTTGAAACCACGATTCTGCTGGGTATATTAATCGGGCCGTTTTCTGCAATTGTCGGTGCGATCGCGCTGTCGCTTCCGGCCATGCTGCACCATGAGTACCTGTCGCTTCCGTTTGACCTTGCCGTGGCCATAACGGCGGGTATCTTCGGCAGGTTTGTCGAAGAGGAAGAAGTCTGGTCCTTCTCTCCCTTTGTTGATCTCAGCATCTATCGCTGGATCCGCCGAAACCTGCGCAAACCGCGCTTTGACCGTCAGATCCTTCTGCTGGTCTTGATTATCGGAATGGAGATATGCCGCGAGTGGCTGGCAAAGCTTTATCCGCATTTGTTGTTTGCACTGCTCACGAACAGCTGGCTGATTCGCCTGGCGGTGTGGACGTGCGCGGCCATGGTGGTCGGCATTCCGTTAAAGGTATGGGACGCAATCCGCAACGAGCGCTTCCTCGAAGAGCAGAAGCGTCTGCTGCTGGAGGCCCGGCTGGATGCGCTGCAGCGGCAGATCAATCCGCACTTTCTGTTCAATACGCTGAATTCCATTGCGTCTCTGATCCGCTTCCGGCCCGAGCAGGCGCGGGAACTCATCGTCAAGCTTGCAAATATCCTGCGAATCCTGCTCAAAGACCGCGACTCGTATGTTCCGTTGCGAGACGAATTGAGCTTCACGGATGACTATCTTGGCATAGAGGTAGTGCGCTTTGGGGCGGAAAAGCTAAGGGTGGTCAAGGAGATTGAGCCCGCTACGCTGGACCTGCCGGTTCCCAGCATGTTGCTGCAACCACTGATTGAAAACAGCATTAAGCATGGACTAGAGCCGCGTATCAGCGGAGGCACGATCACGCTGCGGAGTCGCATTGAGCTTGACCGGATGATTATCGAGATTGAAGACGATGGTGTGGGAATTGATCCCGGCAGAACGCATTCAAGCGGCGTGCTGCGCGGAACGGGAATCGGCATGAAGAATGTGCGCGAGAGACTGGAGGTGCTGTTTGGAGATTTGGCCCACTTTGACGTCACAAGCCGCCCGGGACGGGGAACCAAGGTGACAATGGCAATTCCGGTGCGCGAGGGCCGGGACGGAGAGCATCAGGATGCTGCGCCACGGTTCAGCACGCGCTCATAGTACGCCTCATACTGAGGGATGATCTTTGAAGCGCAGTAACGCTTCTGGGCCGTTTGCCGTGCTGCCGCAGCCATTGCAGCGTATCTGGCATTGTCGCCAAGCAACTCAATCGCAGCCTGCGCCATGCCGTCTATGTCTCCAATGGCAAACAATCGCCCGTTAACACCGTCCTCGATGAGTTCCGGCACGCCGCCGACGGCAGTAGCGATCGCGGGGACGCAGCAGGCCATCGATTCGAGGGCGGCCAGGCCGAAGGATTCAAGCTCGCTGGGCATTAGCATCAGATCGGCGAGGGGCAGCAGATCGCTGACGCCAGCCTGCTTACCGAGGAAGTGGATGCGGTCCTGAATCTTAAGCCTGCGAGCCAGCCACTCGGCCTGGGAGCGATCGGGGCCGTCGCCAATCAGCAGCAACCGCGCCGGAATGGCCTGGGCAACCCTGGCGAAGATGTCGACAACATCCACGGCACGCTTGACGGGGCGGAAGTTCGAGAGATGCAGAAGGATCTTTTCGCCGGTCTGGGCAAACTGCGCCCGTCCTTCGCGACGTGCTTCGTCGCTGAGGGGAGTGTAGACATCACAGTTCACGAAGTTGGGAATGACTTCGACCTCGCGCTTTACACGGAACTCCTGCACGGTCTTCTCGCGAAGATAGTTCGATATGGCGGTAACACCATCGCTTTGGTCTATGCCGAAGCGGGTGATGGGAAGGTACGAGTGATCCATGCCGACGAGGGTGATGTCGGTTCCATGCAAGGTGGTTACGAAAGGCAAGCGATGATTGCGCTCGGCGAGCATCTGGCGGGCGAGGTAAGCGGAGATGGAGTGCGGAATCGCATAGTGCACGTGCAGCAGATCCAGCTTGTAGTAGGCAGCGACCTCTGAGAGGCGAGTGGCCAGCGCCAGATCGTAAGGCGGATACTCAAACAGCGGATAGTTCGATACCGGCACCTCATGGTAGTAGATACCGTGCTCGCGTCCGGTGAGGCGGAACGGCTGCGAGTAGGTGATGAAGTGGACCTGATGACCAGCGGCGGCCAGCTCAATGCCAAGCTCCGTGGCGACCACGCCGCTGCCACCGTATGTTGGATAACAGGTGATTCCGATCTTCATATCGAATGAGCCGTTCCTGTTGGACGCGGACTGGTAGTTGAGCGATTCATGAATATCGCTCCAACATCTGCCCGAAGTGAATCATTGAGACTTCAGGATGGTCGCGCAGGTATTGGGGCACGACTTCCTGAAGCGCAATGTGCTCGACCTGCCGGGATTCCTTCAGACGGGTTCTGATGCTACTTAGCTGCTGGTCGGGGTACCCGGGATGGCAGACCAGTTCCCATGTGCCGGGCGGCATGGCTTTCAAAAGTGACCGGAGGCCTGGAGTATTCAGGGTTCCGGTGGCCAGCACGCCAATGGAGCCGTCAGGGGTTGCCAGCCCGGCTTTTTCGACGAGTTTCAAAAAGCTCTTTCGATAGGTGCGGAGCAGGCGAACCTGGATGCTACGGACGACGGGAGGGTGCGGTGTGGCGCTCAGTGCCCAGTCTGGCTCAAACGGGTTGCGAATCGAGGGGATGCCGCACAGTGCTGCCGCGCGCAGCAAAGGATGCAGAACGCGCGCAAACATGTGCGTGTGCTTATGTGTGTCGACATGGGTAACGTGAACGCCGAGGGCCTGAAGCCGGCGTATCTGCGCAACGGCTTCCATTTCGATTTCGCTTTCAGGGATGTTGCCCCGAGCGAGATCGAAAGCAAATGTTCCAAGGGTGGGCCGGAAAGATCCGGACGGCAAGACAAGCCCGGGGAGGTTTTCAGGGGGGAGAACAGGGTTGCCATCCACGAGCACCACATGGCATCCGACGCCGAGGCGGGGATGAAGCGTGGCAATTGCCGCAGCGGCGGGAGTGTGACTTGCGGCGGCCATGAGGGTTGCCGAGGAAAGCGCTTTGGACTGGTGTAAGTCCAAGATAGATTGATTGACGCCGAATGTCAGACCAAAGTCATCGGCATTTGTTATGAGGCGAGTCACGGACCGTTTCGCGGGTGAGGTCAGCTCTTCAGGGGCAGGATATGCAGGATATTTGGTGCAAAATTCTGTACTACTGTTAGAATCACCATAACATAAAGCAAAGCGCACGATAGCTATAGCGCTTGATGAGCAGCCGGGCGGTTAGCTCAGTTGGTTAGAGCGCCTGCCTTACAAGCAGGAAGTCGGGGGTTCGAGTCCCTCACTGCCCACCAAGGCTTTTTTTCTGCCGTGGAGTCTGTGCCATTTCCAGGCTTCTCTTGTTACGGAGCGTCAATTTTACGAGAGTCCCCCAACTCGAGTGAGGGGAGTGCCGTTCTCCGCCGATATTTGGGAAGACCGCGCGTTTATGCAAAGTACGCTACTCGATATTTTGATACTCGGGCTGCTGGTGCTGCTCTTCGGGTCGATCTATCGCACCCGCCGGACGCTGCGTCTCCGGTACTGGATCGCGGGCTGGTTTTTCATCTTGGCGCATTTTGCGCTGTTGCTTCCGAATCCTGCGACTGACTTCTGGTCGAACCTTGATGGTGCGCTGTGTATTTCCGCGCTGCTGCTGGGCGGTGTCTGCTTTTTGCTGGCTTCCTCAACCATGGGCATGGCGCGGGGTCCCCAGGTTGGAATGCAGGCTTTGCTTATATTTCCGCCGGTTTTGTTCATCTTTTTAATTGTTTTCGGCATAAGTAACCTGGCGCTGCTCGCTGCGTCATTTCTCCTTTTCCAACTAACGTTGCTTTACTTCGTAGCGCATTGCTGGCAATCGAAGCTGTGGGTCCTGCTCGCGTCGGCACTGTGCGCAGTCGCGGCGTTGATATGGGCCGGTCATGACTTGCTGGCTCACCACGCAGGCGCCGGCCTGAATGCGGCCATGGCGGAGATTTATCTGCTGAACGCGGTGATTTACTGGTATGGATTCCGCCGCTGGTCCATGGGGGTGATCACAGCCATTGTCGGACTGGTGGCGTGGGCATCTGTGTTCCCAGTGTCGACGGCGGTCGTGGCCTTTCTGCCAAACGTCCATGTCGCGAAGGAACTCTGGAATCTGCCCAAATACTTTGTTGAATTCGGGATGATTTTAACCTTGCTTGAGGACGAGGTGATTGAAACGACCCGGCAGCGCGAGGAGTATCGCGTATTGTTTGACGGCAATCCTCATCCCATGTGGATTTTTGATCAGGAGACACTAGCCTTCCTGAAGGTGAATGCGTCGGCGGTCGCGCATTACGGCTATACGGAGGAAGAATTTCTTACCAAGACCCTGCGTGACATACGGCCCGCCGGAGACGTGCCACGGCTCGAACACCGCCTGAAGGATGCCGGCAAAGGCACTCTGTACACCGGGCCCTGGACACATATTCGCAAGGACGGATCACATATACAGGTAGAGGTCGCCTCGCATGGCATCAACTTCAATGGCAAAGCAGCGCGATTCTCACTGGTACAGGACATTACCGAGCGCCAGCAGTTGTATGAGCGCTTGGTCTATCAGGCGCACCACGATATCCTTACCGGGCTGCCCAACCGGTTGCTACTCAAAGATCGCATGGAGCAAACGCTCGCAGCGGCAGAGCGGCTCGGCCAGCAGGCTGCCGTACTCTGCATGGATCTCGACCGCTTCAAACAGATCAACGACACTTATGGGCACCATGTCGGTGATGTCTGCCTGCAGCAAGTGGCGAAGGCCCTTCGGGATCGCTTGCGCATGACCGATACGATGGCCCGATCGGGTGGCGAAGAATTTGTGGTGCTGCTTGGCCAGCTCAAAGGGCCCGCGGATGCTGCGTATGTGGCGCGGGTTTTGCTCGACAGCTTCCGCCAGTCTCTGCTGATTGATGGGCATACGATCAACGTTACAGCCAGCATGGGAATTGCCATGTACCCGTCTGACGGAACCTCGGCCCAGGTATTGTGGAGACTGGCCGATTCTGCGATGTATCAGGCCAAGCGCGCTGGAGGGGACCGGTTCCTTTTCGCTCAGCATGAGCAGCCGACGCTGACGCTCAACGAGGTTGAAACGCGGCCAAAGGATGAGACGCCCAAGGAAACGTTAGCCGATATCAGCCGGAACAGCTAGAACTCTGGCCGCTCAAAGATCAGGCAAACAGAACCTACAAGCACCCGGAATTCGTGGCCCTACGTGGGGTGTTACTTTCTGAGTATAATCCTCACATTGTCTGCGGAGGTCATGCTGTGAAGTTTTCTCCTGCCTCGCTGTGTCTATTTGCCTTTTTCCTTCTGAGTTCTTTCATCCCAGCCCCGCTAAGCGCACAAGAACAAGCGGTCAAAGCTGCCGTCAACTCGCTGCCACCGGCAGATCAGCAGGTAATTACTCGTCTCGGCGAGCTAAACACTCTGCCTTCCGGGGACTGGCGTTTTCATGCCGGAGATGTGCCCCACGGAGAGGACCCATCGCTGGACGATTCCAGCTGGCAAGTGGTCAAGCCGGGATTTGTTGGCCCTTACGAAGCCGCATGGTTTCGCCAGTGGGTTGAGGTCCCGAAGACTCTGCACGGCTACGACCTGACCGGTACACGAATCTGGTTCCAGTTCCGCGCATATGCAAACGGCCCCATGCCGCAGATTATTTATTTCAACGGCCGCCGTGTTGCACTGGGCGATGATCTTGCTCCCATCGTTCTCTTCGACAAGGCGAAGCCGGGCGACAAAGTACTGGTTGCCGTGAAGTTGCTGGCGACAGTCGACAAGAAGCAGTTTGCCGGCTCGGAGATGAAGATCGATTTCGCGCCCAACAGGCCGAACCCTGAGGACCTGCGTACCCAGTTTGTTTCCGCGGCATTGCTGGTCCCGAGCTTGTCGAAGAATATTCCTGCCGATGAAGCCACGTTGGATAAGTCCATTTCTGCTGTCGATCTCAAGGCGCTTGACGCGGGCGATCAGGCCGCATTTGACGCTTCGCTGAAGGCGTCCCAGCAAGAACTCGATGCCCTGCGGCCGCTCATGCAGGAAGCTACCTTTCACGTCACCGGCAACTCCCACATCGACGCAGCCTGGCTCTGGCCGTGGACCGAATCCGTCGGTGTCGTCAAGGACACCTTTGGCACGGCGATTCAGCTGATGGAAGAATATCCGGATTACACCTACACGCAGTCGGCAGCGCAGTACAACGCATGGCTGGCGAACGATTATCCGGCGCTGAACGATCAGATCAAGCAGCGCATTAA
>JASHUR010000155.1 GCA_030039895.1 Acidobacteriaceae bacterium
AAGGCGAGGATGCGTACGCAGCCGGCTGCGGCGCATTCGACCTCAGGCGCGCCCTTCGTCCGGTTCTGGTGGCGTCTTCGCCCATGTGAGTCGTCTGCTGAAGGCGCAGAATTTCGCCGCAACGAAACGCGTGCTCCTTCAGAGGGATTGGATACTAGCACGGTGCTGGCCGCGCGGGCAATTGCTTCGCGTGACCACTCCCGTTGCTCGTGGAGCCGGTGGCATGCCTCAGCGTATGGAATGTATAAGGGCAACCAAAATGTCGGAGCCCTAATCCGCTACCATGCTCTCGCCGGGCAGGATCGGGCGCGTCCGCGGCAGCTTGCCCTCGTAGGCCAGCACTCCCATCAGCAGCAGCGCGGCGACGAATGCCAACAGCTTTACCAGGCTCATCGCGCGCGTCTCCGGCAGCAGTTTCCACAATAGCAGCAGCAGCGTCTGTGCTACAGTCACCGCCCATACTGATCCGTAGAAGTAGCGACGCTCTGTGCCTTCGCCCCTGGTCGAGCGGCCCACGCGTGGAAGCCTGCCCACAGCGCCCAGAAGCAAAATAAGCAGGCACAGGGGAAAGTATGCGTAGTTGTAAATCGGCTTCAACGTCCACACACCGGTGCTTGTCGCGATCACCAGCCCTGCCATGTTGAGCAGCGCAAAGCTCAACACTGCATTCCACGCAAAGGTGTAGCACACGCGCCGGTAGAGGGGATTCGGTTTGTCCTCGTCAAAGCGCAGGATGTAAGGCCGAGGTTCGGAGCCGGGCAGCTTGCCGCGCACCGCGGCGATGCCGGTCCCGATGAGCACGAGACCCAGCCATGCGAGGTTGCCGCTCCCAAAGCCATGCGCAAACAGCTTGAACGTCAAGGGACCGGGGGCCAGAAAGAAGACCCATATCCAGATTGGCCAGTGCGCAAGCCGGTATATTCGCGTGTTGCGCTCGCGCATTCTGCGCGCCTCAGCGTACTCTACTCTTCCGCGATATTGCATATGCCGGAGTCTCGCAGACGTGACTCTGGCGGTCAATCCTTCGACAGCGACTGGCGGGAGAGCGAACAGAAGCCTGTGCTTCGATAGCAGCAACCTGTGGGCTCGAAGTCAGTGAGCGGCGTTTGCCTGAACAGCAAGTTCGCCGCGCAGCACCACAATCGATGCAGCCGGCAGCACATACTCCGTATCTTTTCCGCCCGTCACTTCGTGAACTGCAATCGGTCCGTCACGGTCGGCATAGCCTCCGGTGTACGGACCCGTGGCGACACTCTCGCTCAACGGTGGATGCGCATCGAAATAGCGCTCCGCGGGACTCCAGTGGTACTGTGTGCTGCCGAAGACAGCCTCATGCACGGGTCCAATAAACCCAACCGACTTGCCGTCTTTTTCAAATACCAGCTTCAGGCTGTGCTCCACGTGCTGGTCTTTATTGATCAGCATCACCGACCATTGTCCATCGGGCCGATGGACGGCGTACGCCGTAACCAGCTGATGCCCGGCTCCGTCGCTCACATTCGCAGTTGCCGGATACACCACGTTCTCACCCTTCGATTCCAGCCATTCGCGGTTGATCATCTGGCTGGCGAAGAACTGCGACAGTCGCTGCTTGATCTGGTAATCCGGGCCAACCGTGAACATGCTGAAGGTGCCTGCCGAATCGTTGCAGCCGACCTCCATCTTCAAAGGAAGGTAGTGGAAGAAATACACCTGGTTGCCGCCAGTGTTCAGATAAGAGCCAATGTAGTCCGCCAGCCACAGCCCGCCAAAAATATCCATGGCGCTCTCGCTGATGGAGGACGACAGGTTCGACTCCGTCAGATAGATCGGCACACTCGGCGGGAGCCCGTCGCCGCGCCACACCTGCATGATGTGCGTAATCAGCTCGGGCTCCTGGTACAGGTTGGCCCAGCTTATCCGGCACGGACTGTAAGGATAGTGCTCGAAGGAAAAGAACCCCAGGTCACTCATGCGCCCGTGCGCGCGCAGATAGTCGAGGAAGCGGCCCAGCCACGACGTGCGCCCTTCTGCGTCCGGCCACGTCAGAATGTCCTCATTCACGCCCTGAAATGACGGCCCTCCCAGCTTCAGCTTCGGATCGACCTTGTGCAGTGCGGTCGCAAATTGCAGGTAAAGTGCAGCGTAGTCCTCGGGCAGCATGTACTGCCCGTCTGATTCTTCGCCCATCTCAATCGCTGCGATCGGGTATTTATGATTTTCTAGGTAGCGAACCTCGGCTGCCGCATTGTCGGGCGTGTCATAGAGGAGTGCAATCGGAATAATCGCGGGCAGCCCTTGCGTCACCCCGCTTTTATAGAAAAGATCGAACCCCGGCTGGGCCTCAAGGCGATTGACTCTGCTCTCGGCTGTATGCCATGGATCGACCGACGAGCAATACGTCGCCGTCTGCTCCTGGTCCGCGGTATGCCGCACAACGTCATGGAACACGCCGTCTTTTGACGTAGTGCCCATATACAACTCGCGAATTGCATATCCCACGCAGTTGCGCGGATCCGCCGGGCCCTGCTCGTCGCAGGTATTGGAAGACTCCGTCATCCAGATGCGCACAAAGCGCACGGGTACCGGAGCCTGCGACAGCCGCAGCGTCACCGTTCCGCCCGCGCCGTTCGTGATTGCCCCATTGGGAAACGCCGTCCACACGCCGCGCGTCGGCGCGTGAAACGGATCCAGCCCGTTCCAGTACTCGACAATGTATTTCTTCGCGTACGGCGCGCCCCATGCAATCTTCAGCGTGTCCACCGGCACGTTGTTGCTGAGGTCCATAACCACCCACTGCGGATGCAGCGCGTCGCTCTCGCCCGTGTAGCGGCTGGTCAAATACGGATTGCTCTTCCAGTAGGTGTTCTCGTCGCCGTCCGTCAGGCGCGAGTAGCCGACGGGTCCGGTGCCGTCGTTGCGGGTTACGCCACGGTGCGGCAAGCCATAACCAAACGAATAGCGAATGAATCCCGTCGATGTTGCCGATCCGGTGAAGTAGCCCTTCTGGCCCGGTTCACTCCATGTGCCCACCGGGTTCCAGTGCCACGCCTCAACCACCAACTCGGTGTTCTGGCGATAGCTCACCGGCTGCCATCCGGCGGCAAACACCTGCTTGAGTACCTCCGGTGTGAAGTCGTGGTCAATGGCCGCAACCGGAATGCGGTCTATCCCCGCGCCCAGCGAGGTACGCGGGTCGACGCGATTCAGCACATGGTCCATATCAACCTGCACTGTCTGTGCGGAAAGCAACGTGGTCGAAAGCAGAGCAAGAGGCAGGAGAGAGGGAATCGACGGAAAAAATCGCATGGAGGTCTCGCGACAAGTTATACACAATGACCTGTGTCGGTTCAATCGTTTTAATATAAGAATGAGCAGGCGAGTTGCACTTTCCGCTGGACCCGCGCTCCCTGTTTGTTGAGCATTGGGGACAGACTGGAACGATGCCGGCACGCAAGCCAAAATCAAACCGCGTCACGCTGCAGGATGTTGCGCGCAAAAGTGGATTCTCTCCCTCCACCGTGTCCATCGTGCTCAGCAATGCGCCTCTGTCGCGCAACGTTGCTGAGCAGACGAAAGAGCATATTCGCAAAACCGCGCAGGAGCTCGGCTACCGGCCCAACGTCTTTGCTCGCTCGCTGCGCAGCCGCCGCAGCGGAACCATCGGCGTGCTGCTGTTCGACATCTCCGATCCCTACTGCCTCCTGACTCTGCGCGGCATCGAAAAGACCCTGCGCGGAACGCCCTGGCTGCCCATCCTGCTCGATGCGCACAACGATCCCAGCCGGTTGCAGAGCTACCTGGATATGTTTATCGAAAGGCGCGTCGAAGGGCTGATCGTTGTGGCCAACTGGCTCTTTGACGAAGGTGGGCTGCTGGCAAAGATCGCGCAGGAGGAGATGCCGGTTGTGGTCGTCGGCCGCGATCATTCATCGCAGAGCATCAGTTCCGTGCTGGTGGACAATGAGGCTGGTGGGTATGAGGCGATTCGCTATCTTTATCAGCTCGGTCATCGCAAAGTTGCAATCATCCGCGGCCCGC
>JASHUR010000015.1 GCA_030039895.1 Acidobacteriaceae bacterium
GACTCCGCAGCTTCGTTCGAGGAGGCAGTGCGGCTGCATCCGGAATTGGCCGTGGTTGAGGTTGCGCATGGGCGCAAGGCGCTGGCGGGGGTGAGTGCGAGCTTCTTTTTTCATCCGGAGCGCGCGCTGGCACTGAGCGGTGTGACAGGCACCAACGGCAAGACGACAACGGCGTTTCTGCTGGATGCGATGCTGAACCATGCCGGACGCAGGACGGTGCTCGTGGGAACGATTGAGTATCACGTAGCCGGCGAAGTATGGCCCTCGCCGCACACCACGCCGGAATCGCGCGATCTGATGGAGCTGTTTCGTGAGGGTGTGAAAGCGGGCGCAAGCGAAGTGGTGACGGAAGTGTCGTCGCATGGGCTGGAACAGGGACGCGTGCATGGGCTGCCGTTTGATACGACGATCTTTACAAACCTGACGCGAGACCATCTGGATTTTCACGGCACGATGGAGCACTACTTTGCGGCCAAACGTAAGCTGTTTGACGGGAGTCTGGGGCGGCCTCCGCGGGTATCGGTGCTGAATATTGAGGATGCGCACGGAGCGGAACTGGCGCTGACGGCGCGCGAGGCGGGTAGCGAGGTTTTTTCCTACGGGCTGGGCGTGGGGGAATTTCGCGCCGGGAATGTAGAGATGGAGCCGGGTGGGATGAGGTTCCAATTGCAGACGCCGGTGGGTGAGGTGGAGATTGCGACGCGGCTGACGGGTAAGGTGAACATATATAACCTGCTGGCGGCGTGCGCGGCGGCCTATGCGCGAGGCCTGTCGCTAGATGAGATCAGGGGCGGGGCGGCGTCGCTAACGTGTGTGCCGGGACGCTTCCAGACGGTCGACGCGGGGCAGCCATTTGCGGTGGTGGTGGATTACGCGCATACAGACGATGCGCTGCGGAACCTGACGGCTGTGGCGCGGGAGTTTGTGAGGGCAAAAGGCGGAAGAGTGATCACGCTGTTTGGATGCGGTGGGGATCGAGACCGGACAAAGCGTCCGCTGATGGGGCGCGCGGCAGGCGAGGGCAGCGACGTGGTGTACCTGACGTCGGACAATCCGAGGAGCGAGGACCCGGAAGCGATTATGGCGGATGCAGTTTCAGGGCTTGACGCGACGGGAACACGGTATATTCTCGAAGCTGATCGTGCAACGGCGATCCTGTTGGCCCTTGAAGAGGCCCGGGCGGGAGACATTGTTCTGCTGGCTGGCAAGGGCCATGAGAAAACACAGACTCTAAAGAGCGGTACAGTTCCTTTTGATGACGCACAAATTGCCTTGGAGATTTTGAAGGGCCTGAGTGCAGGACGCGCGGGGCGGCGCAAAGGAGCAAGTGCATGAAGCTCGAGTTGCGGCAGATCGCGCACTGGTGCAGCGGGGAACTGGAAGGCGCGAGCGCGGACGGTGTTACCGCTGCAGGCTATTCGATTGATTCGCGCACGATTCAGTCCGGCGAGGTGTTCTTCGCGATAAAAGGAGAGCGCCTGGACGGCCATGAATTTGTGAAGCCAGCTATGGAACGGGGCGCTGTAGCGGCGGTTGTCGCACGCGAGAAGCTGATTGATGCGCAGGAGGCGGCGGGAGCGCTTCCGCTGGTGGTTGTGGATGATCCATTGCGTGCGTTGCAGCAGCTTGCAGCGGCTGCACGGCGGCACTGGGGCAAGCGCGTAATTGGCATTACGGGGTCGGCGGGGAAGACAACGACAAAAGAGGCGATTGCGAAGGTGCTGAGCCGGGAGTATTCGGTGCTGAAGTCGCAGGGGAACCTGAACAACGGGTTCGGAGTACCGCTGCAACTGCTGAAGCTGGAGCCGACCCACGAGTTCGCTGTAATTGAGCTGGGAATGTCGAATGCAGGCGAGATCAAGGCGCTGGCGTATATTGCCGCTCCGGACTGGGGTGTGGTGACCAATGTGGGCAATGCGCACGCGCAGAACTTTGCTGACGGGGTTACAGGGATTGCGCGGGCGAAGTATGAGCTGGTGGAGGCGCTGCCCGCCCAGGGAGTGGCGTTTTTGAACTGCGATGACCACTATGTGTCACAGTTCGGTAGGGATTTTTCCGGCAAGGTGGTTTACTTCGGGCGGGGGCCGTGCGCCGATCCGCGGGTGCAAGCGATTGTGCCCGAGGGTGCAGAGGGGCAGACTGTTGAAGTACGAGCAGGCGCAGAGCAGGCGAGTCTGCGACTGCGGTTGCTGGGCGAGCACAATGTGGCCAACGCGCTGGCGGCGATTGCGGTGGGGATTGAAGCAGGCATATCGTTGCAGACTTGTTGCGAGGCTCTGGGGGAACTGGAGCCGGGGGACAAGCGCGGGCAGGTCGTGACGATTGGCGGAGCGACAGTGATTAATGACTGCTATAACTCCAATCCAGAAGCGCTTAAGGCGATGATTCACACACTGGCGGGAATGCCGGTTGGCGAGGGCGGGCGACGGATTCTGGTAGCAGGGGCGATGCTTGAGCTGGGGCCAGAGTCGGTGGCGCTGCATTCGGCGTGCGGAGAAACTGCGGCGAAGGCAGGGATTGACGTGATTGCCGGGGTGAGCGGGGACGCGAAATCGCTGGCGGATGCAGCGGAGATGGCGGGCGTCAAGGCGATCTACTTTGAGACGCCGGAAGAGGCAGGGCGATGGTTACGCGGAGAGGTGCGCGCAGGGGATGTGGCCCTGCTGAAGGCCTCGCGAGGCATAAGGCTGGAGCGCGCGCTGGATGAGTGGCGCGCTCGGTGAGAGCCGGCCTGCTTTTTGACATCAAATCAAAAGACAAGTAGCATCCAGCCACCGAAGTTGTTCATCCTAATACGCATTGACTGTTTGATTCAGGACTTGCC
>JASHUR010000156.1 GCA_030039895.1 Acidobacteriaceae bacterium
GCGATGAGCACCGTGTCGTGGATTTCAAAATCGGTTGCTCCGAACCTGCGTGCGTGGGCAACATCCTCTGCAGTTACGTTCTTGCCGCCCTTTTGAACCTTTGCAGCAATGATCAGAAGCGCTTTCAGCTTTTCGGAAACTTCCGCGTGCTGGAAGTCGGCTTTTACGCGCTTCACCAGTTCCTCATCGCCATTCAAATGCGCTGCTGCAATTGCTCCGTGGATCGACTGGCAATAGTGGCAATCATTGAGATAAGAAACATAGGTGGCAATCAGCTCACGTTCGCCGGGTGAAAGCGTGTTCGGCCCGCGCAGTAATACTTCAACCAGTTCGTTTAATGGTTTGGCTGTCTCGGGGCGGAAAGCCATCGCGCCGCGAATTCCGGGCAGTCCTTCTGGCAATGGAATATGGGGCATGGAGACTCCTTTCAGGGTAAAGATGATTCGGTAACAGGATCTGCTTGCGAGGCTCTCCCTGTGCTGAAGCGGCGCTGAAACAATCCGCCCGCAAGCACAACACAGACTCCGATGAGAGCAGGAACCGGGCTGTGCATCAGTATCAGGAACGCAATTATTGCAGCGCAGAGCAGAAAGACAATAGGCGCGACGGGGTACCACCATCGCCTGACGGGTGTTTTCAAACGGAACAGCGTTGATACGGACAGAGCGAGAAAGCACACTGCAGAAAAGATGATGTATGCCAGGATGCGATCAAACGCGCCGAAGAGAAGAATCAGGAGCGCCATGCAGGTTTGCAGCAGAATGGAATTCGCCGGTGTTCCGAAACGCGGATGCAGGCGCCCGAAGACGGAGAAGAAGGCTCCGTCCTTTGCCATTGCATAGTAGACGCGCGGTGCGGCCATGGTGAGAGCCAGCAATCCGCCGATCACTGAGAGCAAAACACACACCGACAAGACCTTCCCTCCTGCCGCTCCGAAGAGCGCCTCTCCAAACTGTGCGACAAACGCGGTATTGGAGGCGATGTGTTGCAGCGGAACAACGGAAAGGAAGGCTGCGCTGACGAGCAGGTAGACAATCGTGACCAGCAGAACTCCGCAGGTAAATGCGAGAGGCAAATTGCGCTGAGGATTGCGTATTTCGCCCGCGAGCTTTCCAGCCTCCCACCAGCCGCCAAAGCTGAAAAATGCGTTGATCGTAGATCCGGCGACAGCCGCAAACAAAGCGTCCGAACCGGGACGCCGTACTGTGAGCGGCAAGAGGTTCGCCGAGGACGCGTGGCCCGAAAGCCATGCCCACGCGACGAGAGCAACCAGCACAGCAATCTTGAGCAAGTTCGCCGTTGCCATGACCCCACTGCTCAGCCGGGTCCCTGCATAGTTAATTCCGCAAAGAACGAGAAGAATTATCGCAGGAAGGAGGGTCGAGATCAGAGGTGGAAGGTTAACCAGAGTTTCAACATAAGGGGTCGCACCCACAGCGAGCGCTGCAGCAATTCCGGGATCGACCACAGCTGCTGACATCCAGCCGTACAGAAACGCAACCCGGCTGCCGTAACCTTCGCGCAGATAGATATATTCTCCACCGGCCTGCGGATAACGAATCGCCAACCCTGCATAGCAGAGCGCGCCGCTGAATGCCATGACCGCCATCCCGCACCACACCGCCGCCAGCAGCGCGGGCGAGCCGAGGGATTTCGCCATGGCTGCCGGGGTAAGAAAAATCCCGAGTGCAATCGATTCACCGGTCACGACGGCAATCGCCGCAGCCAATCCAATCTGTCTGCGTTGTTCCATTCAGAAACGCATCTTACGCGAGGCGCGAGCGCATAAGCATCCATCTTTCGGTTGAGGCCCCATTCGTTCTCTGGTTCCAAGACACGGGACATTCCAATCGCGTAACGTGGCGCAAAAGTTCAGCCGTCACAAAAGCTGAACATCCAGATCACACGTAGTTCTGATTTCGAGGCCAGCACGACGGAGGAAGTCTTGCACACTTTTATTTCCCGCAGAGCTGTTTTTACAGCTCTATGCACGCTTGTCGTTTTCTTCCCCATTGCACTCAGCGCACAACAACTCGGAACCGCCAGCATCAGCGGCACGGTTACTGATCCTTCCGGAAGCGCAGTACCCGGGGCTGTTGTAACGCTAATAAATATCGCGCAAGGAACCACTCGAACCTTTACGACCCCGCACGACGGAGTCTTCTCGTTCAGCACTCTCGCAGCGGCGCGCTACCGATTGTCTGTCGCGCAGATCGCGGGGTTTGCCGCATTTGAACAGACGGTCACTCTCTATGTCGGGCAAAACCAGAGTGTTCCCGTCCACCTCCAGGTTGCGGGCAAGCAGACACACGTTCTGGTCAGAGGAGATACGGAAGAAGGCGTAAACACGACTACCTCCGTCGTCGGAGGCGTGATCAATGCGCGCCAAATCGATACTCTGCCCCTGAACGGACGGAACTATCTTGAGTTGGCCCTGCTGGTTCCAGGGAACGCACCCGCACCTAATTTCGATCCGACCAAGGAAAATACATTTCTGGTTTCCTCTGCCGGGCAGGTCGGCCGCGGCGGCAACGTCACCATTGATGGCGCGGACAACAACGATGATGTTGTCGGCGGTTCGCTTGTCAACATTCCCGAAGATGCGGTGCAGGAATTTCAGATCGCGACCAATCGCTTTTCTGCTGAGTCAGGCCGTTCCGGCTCATCTGTAATCAACGTTGTGACGAAACAAGGAACCAATACTTTGCATGGTGGAGTCTCAATGTACGAGCGGGACAGGGTGCTGCAGGCGCTGCCCGCAACTTATGACCCGAGCGTTGGGGCCACACCGCCGTTTCATCGTCAGCAATATGCCGGAGATATTGGCGGACCTTTGCGCCGCGACAAGGCCTGGTGGTTCGTGGCCATGGAAGACCGCCAGCAGCTCGGTGCGGATCTCGTTGGCGTTCGCGATACTACGAACAAGACCATCAATGAGACCTTCGCCTCTGCGCCGCTTCATGACTTTCTGACAACAGAACGGCTCGACTGGCAGGTTAGGCAGAATGACCGTATTGACTTTCGCGAATCGCTGGAGCTGGAAGATGACCTGAGCCAGAGCGAGCTGGATCGTGCTCTCGGTACGGCCGCATATCGGCAAATATCCAATAACCATCTGCAGGGGCTGGTCGCCGATTGGGTTCACATCTTCACACCTTCGCTCATCAACCACGCCAGTTTTGCAGACAACAACTTTGCCAACGCTATCTTTCCTACTTCGACCGCGCCGCAAATCACGTATCCCGATCTCGACGACGGCGCGACCTATCGCGTTCCACAGGAAACGCAGCAGTTCCGCCTGCAGGGCGACGACACCGTGACCTGGGTGCATGGTAATCACACGCTGAGCTTCGGTGGAGAGTTGCAATGGGTCGACGCCTACTTCTACCTCGGTGTCTTTCAGCAAGGAAACATCCAGGCTGTTGAGGATTTCCCTGACTTTGACCGCAACGGCGATGGCAAGGTTAACGACAACGATCTGCTCTTCGCCGTGGCCTTGCGCAGCTCCACGCCCGACCGGCCGCTCGTGCTGCCTGAAAATGGCAACTACCACCTGGCGGGGTTCGCGCAGGATGACTGGAAGGCCTTGCCCAACCTGACACTCAATCTCGGCCTGCGCTGGGAGATGGACACTAATGCCAATAACCTCAGCTGGTATCCCGACCGCAACCCCATCGTTGACTCGTTCTATCAGGGCACGCGGCACCGGGATTATGACAACTGGGGGCCGCGCGTCGGCTGGAATTATGCGTTCAACCCACATCTCAGCGTTCATGGCGGGTACGGTATCTATTACGACCGCATCGTGCTGGAGGTCATGTCGCTGGAGAAGGGTCTTGATGGCCGCGCTCTTGCACTCAACGTAACTGCGGGCAACGCCGTAACCGACCAGAATGGCAACCCTATCTACCTAAACCCGAATGGGACCTTCAAGCCAGGCGCTCCTGAACTCCTGTCCAGTCCGTTCAGCGGATTCCCTTTTACAGGCGCTGGTGCCACCGGCATCGACATCATCAATAACCGCCTGCGGAACCCGATGGTGCAGCAGTTTGACCTGGGAGTAGAAAAACAGATCGGCCAGGGTCTGCTCATTAAGGTAGACGGTATACACAATCTCGGAACGCGTTTCATCATTGGCCGGCCAGTCGGCTCGGTCTACAACCCTTTGACACAGGGGCCGGATGAGGTGACTGATCTCGAATCCGCGGTCAATACAAAATATGACGCGCTGTGGGTGACGGTACGCGACCGTATTTCGCATTACGGCGAATTTGACGCCGCATACACGCTCGCCAAGGCCTTCAACTACGCGAATGACGATCAGATTCCGTTCGAATATTCTCCAATTGACCCGAACAACCTGCAGCTCGAATATGGCCCTCCGCCCAACGATCAGCGTCACCGCCTGGTCATGTCGGGAGTCGCTTATCTGCCCCTGAAGTTTCGATTCGCGCCCATCTGGACCATTGCGTCCGGGGTCCCAATGGACATTCTGCTACCCGACGGCAGCGAGCGTGTTCCAACCATCCAGCGCAACGCTGGTGGACGCGAATTTCACAATGCCCAGGAGCTGAACGCATTCATCGCCCGTACTGACGCAGCCGGAGGCGTGTATGAAGCAAGCACCAGCAGCTATGTGATGCTGCCGCAGGTCAGCGACCATGCTCATTTCGATGACAGTTTCAACTCGCTCGACTTCCGTCTCGACCGCACCTTCTCGTTCGAAGACCGCTACAGTGTAGATCTCATCGGAGAAGCCTTCAACATTTTCAACGTGACCAATATTCTGGGTGTTAGCAACCTGAACTATTCCGGATTCGCAAACACGCTTACGCCCGACGCGAACAACCCTGACTATTCTTCCAGCTTCGGCAGACCCGTCTCAACCGCAGGCGGGGTGTTCGGATCAGGAGGACCGCGGGCATTTCAGGTAGCGATGAAGCTCAGCTTTTGAGCAGATAGGCAAATCGAATGAGCCGTCCCGAATACGAACTGCTTTCACGGCTGAGGACTGAAAAACCAGCCAAGGCAGCAACAAAGATCCGCTTGATCGAGGAGGGTGAAGCGGCGGGTGAAACCGCCGCTGCCTATCAGTACTTCCGCGATCAAACAGGACGGCAGGATGTCCCGGGCATTCTGAAGTGCTTTGGCACGAATCCGGCATTCGCCCGTCAGATGGTGGACATTTCTTCATCGCTGCTCTTCTGCGATGGCGCTCTTTCCAGGAAGCAGAAGGAGTTGATTGCGACCTATATTTCGCAGCTCAATTCCTGCCCATACTGTTTTGACAGCCACGGCTTTTTTCTCGTGGTTCACGGCGCATCGCGACAGGCTGTCGATGATCTCGCCACAGGCAATCTTGCGCAACTTTCTGAGGCTGACCGTGAGCTGCTTCTGTATCTTGGCAAAGTTGAGCGCGAATCCTTCAAGACCACGCCGGAAGATGTGCAGCGACTACGGGATCTGGGTTGGCGCGAAGAACAAATTGCGGAAGCCGTGCATGTAGCTGCCATGATGGGCTTTTGCAATCGAGTCGCGAACGCATTCGGCCTGCCTCCTCAGAACCTCCTGTCTCTGTGATTCACCTAATCACACGACTGATCTGCCCATAGGGTGTACATTTCGATAGAAAAGTTATTCTCACTCTGCATCGAAAGCTGTACGATGCGT